>PSRF01000058.1 GCA_003175865.1 Blastocatellia bacterium | reverse complement strand
CCATCGCGAGGAGGGGTCGAGCATAAGATTCCTTCGTCACCCAAGAATAACTTCTAAAGCGGGAGAAGTTCTCAGCCTTGTTGTATTCCACTTTCACATCTTGAGCTTGCACAAGTTGGAGCGAGCCTACGAACGCCAGTGCGATGCCTAGTAGAGTTTGGACAGAACTACTCACTGATTTACCTTTATGTCTTCGGGTGAGGAATCGAACGGTACATTCCTTCATATCGAATCAGGCCGCGCAGGGACACTGTTAAGAGTGCCAGTAGTATCGACCGTATGTATTCAGCAACGGCCTCGATCAGGGGTGTTCAGGAGAAATGCCTGCTATTTGTGACAGTTCTGGAAATCGAAGCAGCCCGCTACCCTGCTTCTTGTTACCGGGAGGTAGATTTGTTGTGCCCAAGCGAGACGAGGCCGAGATCGCTAGGTGGGGTGTTTTCAGCCTTCTGGTGCTGATTTCAGCCGCCTCAGGAGCATTGGTTGGGTTAGCTCTGGTGTACACCGTCGATCTGCCACAAGTCCGTGACCTCGAACACTATCGGCCCATTGCAAACACCGAGTTGTTTGACGACCAAGGACAAATCATAGGTTCGTTTGCGAGGCAGCGCCGGGTTATCGCGCAGTACGAGGACTATCCATCGGTTTTGTACAACGCGGTAATCGCGATCGAAGACCGTGATTTCGAAAGGCATACCGGCGTTACAATTTGGCGAATCTTGGGTGCGGCCTACCGCGACGTCGTCTCAGGGGCTAACGTGCAAGGCGCGTCCACGCTAACGATGCAACTGGCACGCAACCTTTTCCTCTCCCGCGACCGTACCTACCGCCGAAAGGTTCAAGAGATTCTGCTGGCAATTCAAATCGAGCGCCATTTCAGCAAAGAGCAAATCTTCACACTCTACGCAAACCAGATCTATCTGGGACACGGCATTTACGGTTTCGAAACGGGTGCTGAATATTATTTCAATAAACGAGCTAGAGAACTGACGTTGGAGGAAGCAGCCCTGCTTGCCAGCTTACCGAAGGCACCCAACAACTACTCCCCAATTCGCAATCCAGAGGCTGCACTACGTCGGCGCAATATCGTGATCAACGCTATGCTGGAGATCGGCAAAGTCAGTGCTGCACAGGCCCAGGTCGCCAAGGAGCGACCGCTCGTACTCCACGTTCAACCGGATCCTAATTCGCTGGCCCCGTACTTTGTAGAGACCGTGCGGCAATACCTGGAAAAGAAATATGGCAGCGAGATAGTTTATGAAAACGGGCTCAAAGTCTACACCACACTGAATATGGACTTGCAGAGGGCGGCCAATCGCGCGGTACTGAATGGTCTAGCCGCTTATGAACGGCGGCACGGCTGGCACGTGCAGCTAAGTAATGTACGCGGCATGGGAGCCACGGTTAAGAGTTTCAACCATCCCGACTGGCAGACAATAACTCCAGGAGCGTATCTGCACGCAGTAGTGAGCTCGGTCTCATCTTCGACAGCATCTCTCAACTTGGGGCCCTACAAGACGTCGCTCGGTGCAGGGGAAGTTCTGTGGACACAGCGCTCCTTATCTCAACTTCCATCAGTCGGGGACATTGTTTATGTGCGGGTTCTTACCCTCGGTCCGGGTTTCCAAGCCCGTGTCAGTTTAGAGGAAGATTCGGGCGTCCAGGGAGCGTTAGTAGCCATTGACAATGTGACGGGTGAAATCAAGGCCATGGTAGGTGGCCGCGACTTCAAAGCATCCAAGTTCAATCGCGCGACCCAGGCCTTTCGGCAAGCAGGCTCGTCATTCAAGCCGTACGTTTACACCGCCGCGATCGACCAAGGTGCTATGCCGGAGGATACCGTCGTGGATGCGCCGATCACTTTTATGAAAGCCTCCGGCCCATACACGCCGCATAATTACGACGAAAAATTCGAGGGCACGATCACGTTGCGCCGCGCTCTGGCCGAGTCGCGTAATATCCCGGCGTTAAAAGTAGCTCGGCAGGTCGGCCTCACGCAGGTAATCGACTATGTTCGCCGTTTCGGTATCAGCGCACAGATCCCTCCCTATCTCCCCATTGCTCTAGGCGCGGTTGATCTGACTTTACTGGACAATACTTCCGCCTATAGCGCTTTTCCGAATGATGGAATCCGTCTGGTTCCAACTTACCTGCGCAAGGTGACCGACTACGATGGCTCCATACTGGAAGAAAAATATCCTGAAGGTGAGGAGGTCGTCAGCGAACGCACGGCACGCATTATGACCTCCATGCTTCGAGAGGTGGTCACACATGGAACCGCCGCCGCAGCCAGCCACATGAAGTACTCGCTCGCCGGCAAGACGGGAACCACCAATGACTTTACTGATGCGTGGTTCGTGGGTTTTTCACCTTCGATCACATGCGGCGTATGGGTCGGATTTGACGAGAAAAAATCCCTGGGGAAGAGAGAAACAGGCGCCAGGACTGCTCTTCCCATCTGGATGGAGTTTATGAAGGCTGCCTTGGGAGGCCGCGACCGGCTCGCGTTTCCCGCACCCGTTCCTGAGGTTCCGACCCGTGTTGACAACCAGCAGATCGAGACGGAGCTGTCGTCGTTGCCTGCATTGAGATATGAAATCAAGGGCGTTTTACCGGCCACCCTTGTGGATTCGACGAAGCAGCAAGGTGGCGCACCGGCAGAAAAGGCGCTCAACGTGTCGAACCGTTGAGGATCACAAAACGGAACTGTCCTAATGATCTCACGACGGCACAGATCATGATTCTATCTGCAGAGCGCCGGAACTGTCTGTCAGTCTTGACAGTTCGCGTTAATACTACTCGCCACTAGTCTAGAGAACGGCGATGCTTGTCGCCTGTGCTCACGGCTTTGCATCTACCTACATCCAGGATTCACAACTGCTTAATGATGGTGAGAGTGGCCGGTCCGACAAAACGCCGAACTGATTGCGATTCGGACCTCACATGCGCTGCTTGCTAAAGTTCGTGGTGCCGGCCGCGCTGGTCCTGTGCTCTGCAGATTGGCTCCATGCACAGGACCTCGCACCGCGAGCTTACGTTATTACTCCTGTCCATGCGAATGCGATCACTCTGACTTATGCTTTTTTCGATGGGGGCGTTATTTTCGACAGCCAGGTTCCAATAACTGACTCGACCGCACGCGTCAACATGTCCGTACTCAGCCTCACCCATTCGCTGAACTTTTTTGGGCGCTCGGCAAACTTCACCGCATCCCTGCCTTACGCAATCGGGAATTTCACTGGACGAGTCACCGGTGCGGAGGCGCATGCCTATCGCTCCGGTCTGATGTCTGCGGCATTTCGCTTTTCTGTGAACCTGGTAGGCGGTCCCGCCATGGACGTTAGAGAATTCGCGAAATGGCGTCAAAAGACAGTTCTTGGTTTCAGCCTTAAGGTCGTGCCTCCGACCGGCCAATACGATCCGACGAAGCTGATTAATTACGGTACCAACAGATGGGCCCTTAAACCGGAAATTGGCTTATCCAGACGTCGCGGCCATTGGATCTTAGATACGTATGGTGGCGTTTGGTTCTTTACAACCAACCACGAGTTCTTCTCGCGCAACCAGGTGTTCCCGGGGATCAACACACAAACGCAGCGTCCTACGGGGTCCTTTGAAGGGCATGTGAGCTATGACGTCAAGCCCAGACTGTGGCTCTCATTGGACGGGAACTTTTGGTTCGGAGGAACTACCCGCGTCAACGGTGTAGACAATCCGGGCACGGTGCAAAGAAATTCTCGAATTGGCGGCACCGTCTCTCTTCCAGTAAGTAAGCACCAATCTCTGAAATTCAGCTACAACGATGGGGCCTACATCCGATATGGTGGAAACTACCACAACGTATCTGTTGCATGGCAGTACTCCTGGTTAGGCAGGCCAAACTAGAGAGAGTCTCAAGCAGGTGCGTTGTTTTTCTGGGGCCGCCTATAGAGCTAGTGGTCAACTCCTTCCTACGTTCTTGCAGAATCTACACTGATGAAATCCCATTATTCTGAGGCGACTACTATTGCCGACCACTTGTGGAAGTTTTGTATGCTGATGAAACAGTCAGGGGAGCCCTGTCAGGTAAGCGCTCGATCACCTCCGTTTTCTGCTGCACTTCACGAATCTCTGGATCAGAAGTCAATCCATGACTGAACTCCCTCAGCAGACGGTCGAGCTGCTCTGCCCGGTTGGCAGTTTGAGGAAGAGGGATCGTTGTGTGGGCTGCTGTATCAGCCGTTGCCACAGTGTTGCGGGCTGGCGTGGCGGACTGTTGAGACGAGTTGGTACCCGCCTTGGGCGTTAGTCCCTTCGGCATGAGTTGAGCTTCTGCACTCAAGACTCCTAGGAGGAGCGACATGAGTAATAACAGGACGCCGGCAGTTATTCGCATTGAATGTTTATGGAGACTACCAAGAATAATCTCGGTGATCCGTCAAAAACTGAGAGCCTCACCACTGAGCCTCTCGTATGAAACTCCGGCAATGACCGAATCGATCGATTGAGCAGTTCAGGAACCATTGCTGGCACAAGCCTTGAGATCGGCTAAGCAGCATGCTCCGCTTTGCTTAACAAACTCTGGACAAGTTCGCCAGCACTGATGCGACTTGCAAGCTGACGAAATCCTCTGCATTGTCCGGTGGTGCGAACAACCCTTTTTCTGCGTCGCTGAGTCGATTGGAAGGCGAGAGGGGTAGGCTGACGTACCGACTGAGTAGGTCGTAAACACCAAAAACCACCCCAACGTCGGGATATCGGCTGCGGAATTCTTGATTCAGACAGTGCGCATTCCGGGCGGCGTTTGGGGCTGCCGTAACTTCTCTCCATGCGCTACGACACTGCAACTCGCAAATTATGTCCGGACCATAGCGTTCTTCAATGGTCATCGCTGCCAGACCTACCGCAACCCGAATCTGGTCGAGGATAGAACGGACGGAATAGTCACTAGACAATTCCAGGTACCGGCACGGGTCGAGATAAACATCCACCGCTTCCCTGACAGCGCCACATTTAGTGTGTGCCAGCACGACCAGAAGCTTGAGCGTCTCGGAGAAGTGACTAGCGGCGTAACGTAAGCTGCCTAGACATTCCTGGCCGAGCACATTCCCGGCAACACGAACCACAAACAGTTCATTGCGACCCCTGCCGAATACCATTTCAGTGGGCACCCTTGCGTCGGCACATCCCAAGATAGCAGCAAAGGGGGCCTGTATAGGGTCGTCTCGTTCTTCAACTTTCCAGGCAAATGCTC
>PSRF01000428.1 GCA_003175865.1 Blastocatellia bacterium | reverse complement strand
ACACTTGTGTTTCCAAAGTGTTTTTCCTTGGATTCATCCGCAAAACAAGAAGCACTTCTATCGCAGCCGCTAACGGTTCGTTGGCGTTATGACTCAAACATTACGATCAATTTGACGCCCGCATTTGATAAGGAACGAGTCTATTTACCTCTTGGAGGCGGAGCGATCGTTGCTCTTAAAGCACGTGACGGTCAGTTGATATGGCGATCGGAAATGGGTGGTGAGTTATCTGCTTCGCCCGTTGCCGACGATTCAATGATCTTTGTTGCGTCTGAAACTGTGGGCGTCGGTGATGCGAAGCACCCTGCTGGAGCCCTGCGGGCACTAGGCCGCGAAGGAGGTGTTACTCAGTGGATGACGCCGCTCGTGAAGCCGTTGCGTGGTTCACTGACAATTAGCGGAGGTCGGCTCTTCGCGGGCGGAAGTGACGGTCGTGCGTACGCGTTTGATAAACGATCCGGTGGTGTGTTCTGGTCCATCCCGTTTACTTCGCCACTGAATGGCCAGCCGGTGGTTGCTAACGGACGCGTATATTTTGGCAGTGAAGACGGGACTTTACTTGCACTCGAAGAAACAACAGGAAGAGTGCTGTGGCGTTACCGCTCAACAGGTGCGATACATGGTCCTGTTGCTGTTGCCAACGGAAATGTGTTCTTCGGATCTGGCGACGGTTACGTGTATGCAGTATCGGCAGATAAGGGACACTTGGTTTGGAGAAAACGGACCGGAGGTGGTGTGGAAGCAGTGTTGTTGACCGGAGATTCGCTTGTAGCTGCGTCCCTGGACAATTTCGCGTACCTACTCAACCTCAAAGGCGGTGTGATCTGGAAACGACTACTCCCCGGAAGGATTTCCTCACAACCGTTGGCATCAGAAGAGGCTGCACTCTTTACGCCATTGTCAAGCACCGCAGCAGTGGTGCTGGCGCTGCGTGATGGCAAGCAAGTGAATACATTACCTACCGGCGAAGAGATGACCAGTTCAGCTTCACCAGTGATTGTAGGTGACGCGGTGGTGGTTACTACCGAACACGGGCTACTTGCCTTCGCACCGCCTGCAAATTCAACTTCGAAAAAGAGTGCTCAGTGACTTGTTGGACTACTAGCGGGAGTTGTCTCGACTTTTCCTTCTGCGTTCTCACCCCTACGCCATAGCGCACTAAATACTCGCGACAGCAATCCGTAAAGGATGTAGGTCACGACAATGCCGAGTAGGACGTATTGCGAGTACAGAAAGATAAGCATGACGATGGAGAGTGCGAGGATTACTGTTCGCATGCTTCGACTACTGGTGCCAACTGTTTTAAAACTTGAGAATCGCCACGTACTCACCATCATCACACTCAGAAAGCCAACCAACAGCATGAGTAGGCTGGAATAGATCTTAGCTTTCTCCGGTCCATAAGCGATCAAAGGCGGTGGAGTGAAATGGACTAACGCTGCAATTAACCCACCTGCAGCCGGTATCGGCAATCCTACGAAGTACTTTTTGTCGACTTTGACAGTACCAGCAGCAAGAATCCTCGGCCTCGATGCCTGCACGTTGAAGCGCGCTAATCTAAATGCGCCACACATCAGGTACAAAAATGAAATGAACCACGCAAAGCGATGTAAGTTTGTACCTTCAACTAAACTTGCGCCATAGCCCCAAACGTACGCAAGGACCGCAGGAGCAAGACCAAAGGTAACAACGTCAGCGATCGAATCGAGCTGGATTCCAATCTCGGTCGTAGTTTTAGTCATACGGGCGATGCGACCGTCCAGTATGTCAAATAACACCGCAAAGCCGATTGCCATCGCTGCGTGATCGAAATGTTCGGCTGCCCCGCTAATATTCACTACCGGGCCGGCAAGGAGTTGGAACCCTCGCAGTGAAGCCATCACAGCGAAGAATCCCATGAGAATATTTGCTGCCGTGAACAGCGATGGAATGAGATAGACGCCCTTGCGTAGACCACGACGCGGAGGATTGGTGTGCTCAGGTTCTGTTGACATAAGTTGGGCGCTACTCATGAGATTCTTCCGATTACGGTCGTTCCCCCTTTGACTTTCGTGCCCTCCGTAACCGTAATCGTCACATTAGACGGTAGCACGATGTCTGTTCGAGAGCTGAACTTAATTAACCCAAAGCGCTCACCTAATTCCAGATTATCCCCTTTCTTTTTCCAGCAAACCACACGGCGCGCCAGAATACCTGCTATTTGCCTGCAAACAACCGTGATCTTTTCACCTTGAATTGTAAGGACGTTCTGCTCATTTACCAGGCTTGCTCGCTCATTGGTTGCCATCAAAAATTTGCCTGGTATGTAGGCCATATCGACAATCTTTCCCGCAATTGGGGAACGATTGATGTGCACATCAAGAGGTGAGAGAAAAATACTGATCAAAGTTCCGGACGATTCCTCAGACTCTGCGAGTCGTTGAATTCGTGTGACCCTACCATCGGCTGGCGCCACAACAGCGTTTGGTTCAACGGGTGGAACACGGGTGGGATCACGGAAAAAATAGACCATGAAAAGTCCCAGGAGCAAGAAAACTATGCTGATGTACCAGAGACCAAAAGCGAGTGTCACTAACGCTAACACCGCGGGTACAACAATAAACGGAATACTTTCTCGAGCTAATTTCAAGACTTAATTACTGCCTGCGCTTTATCGAAAAGGGGACGTGTACTTTGAAGTTCCACGTCCCCGTTATCTTTGGGAGAGAGACCGCGAAGAGTCTCAGTGACTAATGCTCTGGGTTTTCTGATATTGCAACATTATCGAATACATCTGATCTTTAAGTGCTAACTTCTTTTTCTTGAGTGTAATTTCCTCTAACTGTTCTTCATCACTCGGATAGGCAAGAGCTGATAATTCGCTGAGACGCTCTTCGTATTTATGATGTTCGCGGGCTAATTCTCTGAATTCGGGATCTCGATTTATCAACTCTTCTTTAAGGCTATCCGTGGTTACGATGTCCATTTTGGTGCAAGTCTCCTTTCACACGATGAGAGTTGGCAAGAGTTATTTGGAGGTGACGGGGCTTGTCCTCCATAGGGATGTTCAGCACGGAAAAATGTTAGCCCAACCATTTGCCCAAATCAAGCTTGTAATTACTGCAAAACGAGGCCCATCACGATGGCGTCTTCCCTAGGTTCCGAATAATAGTTTTGGCGGCTCGCAATCGCCTTAAATCCACACTTTTCGTACATTGCCTGGGCTGCAAGATTGCTGCTCCGAACTTCTAAAAATCCGTTTGTCGCGCCTAATTCCCGTGCTTTTTCGAGCACTCTTTCCAGTAAGGCGCTACCAATATGCTTGCGCTGAAACTCTGCCCTCACTGCGACATTGTTGACATGGAGTTCCCCCGCAGTTTCACGCGCGACAATATACCCCGCAATTGCCATGTGACTTTGAGTGGACTTTACCCGGGCAATAAGCATGAGATCCCGGTTCGTGCTCTGCAATTCAGCGTAGTAGGCAGCCCATCCCCATCGACTCAAACCGGACTGCTCCTCAATCTCTACTACCTCGAGCAGGTCGTGTTCGGTCATACGGATGATATCGAAATCGGTGGCAACGGCACTCATGTTGACTTGACAGTGGGATTCTTCAACTCGGCATCCGAGGGACGTACGTAAATCGCTTGTAATGCGTCAGGTTGGTCCAACTTGCCTTCAGTTACTCTTGCAAGAGCAAGAGAGGCAACATGTGTCGCCAACCGCTCGCTGGAAGGAGCGATGCACCAACCCTTATGTGACCAGTTGGTTTCCTCGAAAGCACGTCCGTGTTGAATGGCCCAATCTCGTATCTTCTCCAGATGCACGGAGACAGCGTCGCCGGCTAACAACAAGTCAGAATAATTAGCATACCTATCCAGCATCCGCAGCGGCGATAAATGCACTGGTTGGTCCAACGGAGTAACCTGCCCTGTGTCACTTACTGAAAACGATTGAGCAAACACCTCACCTCGACCGGCAGGCAGTAGTGATAGTGTGACACCTGATGGACCGGCTGAATGCGCGACCGCTTCAAGTGTCGGTACACCGACGATTCGTCTACCCAATGTCTCGGCAAGTGCCTTCGCAGTGGCAATGCCAATGCGCAGACCTGTAAAACTTCCCGGACCAGTGGCGACTGCAAAGACATCGACGTCATGCAGCGACACACCTGCGCGGGACAATACGTCATCAATTTCCGAGAGTAATGTATTCGAATGCGATGCCTTTGGATCGCCAACTGTCTCTGCCAAAACTTCTTGAGCACGCACGACACAAATGCTGCCTCTTAGTGTTGCGGTTTCGAGCGCCAGGATGAGCGGATCCATATTTACTGCGCGAGTTGTTCGATCGAAAAGCTATCGAGCCAAACAGATCCAAAGATCGGACAAGGCCCTCCGGAACACGAGTTACGTTGTAAGCTCAAAACAACTGCCTCGGTTCCTGCCGCTGTTGTCGCTTCAAAACTGACCAGTTGCCAGTCAGCCGTTCGCTGGGGAAATGCTGGTGATTTCGCGAATACCATTCCGGTCGCCGCATCCTTCAAATTCAAGTATGGCAACCCACCACTAACAATATCACTTGTTTTTACGGCGAACGTAATCCGATAGTGTGTCTGAGGTCTAATCAAAATTGTTTGGGAGATTATTGGCAGGCCAGGATCTGAGTCTCCATTAAACGTGACCCGCAGGCTCTTGTCACCGCTCTGATGTTGTGCGGTGTCTAATGACAACGCTGCCGGTGATTGTTCTCTCTTTACATACCAACCAAAGCCTACTTCGTTAAATGCGAGCGAGCCTTCAAAACCTCCGTCATAAATCATCGGAAAACGTTCGTTGGTGATGGCCGCGTCTGTTTTCCAGATTTCGAATGCATCACGGTAGGCGTTGGTAGTCATTAGCTGACGAATTACATCCTTCTTTTGTTCAGGCGAGAAGGCTGTGGGATTAAGGCGAAACTGGACGAGCGTCTCGGGACCTTTTCCCTTACTCGCAAGAAATCTTGTGAAGAACACCCTCTCATAATCGGTGTCGATCTTGGCCAACTGCGCAGTTTCATTTGGATCCTCATGCGATAAGGACCAAGCAAGATCGATCACGTTAGGTAGAAAAGCTCGATTGGATTCTGCAGCGCGAGAGAGATCGTCGAACGCCGCATCAAACCTTCCCAATCGCAGTAGGATGTTGCCGCGTTGCCAAAGCGTGTGAGCGTAGAACGGCGCGTGTTGTACCGCTTGGTCCAACGCTTTATAAGCGCCTTGCGTATCGCCAAGTTCGTCCCGGTTTAATCCGAGTTCGAGCCAGAGATAATCGTCACCTTGGCGTACGTTAGTCGCGATTTGCAGATCCCGTGTAGCCTCAGTAAAAAGTTTTGCGTTTGCAAGAAGTGACGCCCGCGCGCGTCTGGCATCAGCATCTGATGGTGTGAGGCTGACGGCTTGATTGGCAGCAGGGATTGAATTCGTTACAAGTGCGTACCGTGTCAGTAATCTCGAAAAACCAAACCGGGCTGCGGCGAAAAACATCGACACCAACAAAGCAACGGCACCAGCTGACAAGACCAGTTGTACAATGCTCAAAGACTGTGTTGAAGACCGCGATGACATCACTGGTATAAGAAACTAAAGCGTGCTCCCTCTTTAGAGAAAGCACGCTTTTGGGTTTTAATGAGAACTGAGCCTATTGTGCGCCGCTTGGATTGCTTTGGAAGGCCAATGGAGTAAGCGCGGCAGCCGTGCCCCCTCCGATTATTGCTATAGTTGCCGGTACGCCAAGACCGAAAAGACCTCCACCACCTGCTGCTGCGCCCGCGGCACCTCCTGCGCCAGCACCTGCTGCTGCGGCAGCACCCTGGCCAACGGTTGGAGCACTCGCACCTGGCGGAAAGCAAATGTCTAGAATTCCCCCCTTGGCAGGATCAGTCTTCCCTGCTGTGCCACCCTGTTCAGTTGCTACTTCGCCGGTAGTCTTCTTCTTGGTTGTCAGAATTGCACAACCGGTAATGAGTGTGACCTTGACGTTGCCATGTTCGTCATAATTCAAAACGAGTTTGGTGTTTGGAGCGATATCGAGTGAACCAAGTGGACCGAGATTCACGGTCGCAGCCTGATCAGCGCCTGTTTCGATGGTTGCACCCGTTACGATGGACGCGCCGGTGGTTGCGGAATTTCCGTTCACGGTGATCGGCTGATTATTTCTCGTCGTAAGTCTTGCAATGAATTGCTGTGGAATAGGGATTGGATTTGAGGGCGAATTAGGTTCGGCGAAACTTACCTGGGTGCCAACCTGAATTAACGAGAACAGCACTAAACCTGCGATGGCTCGCAAGCCTTTACGTTGCCTAATCGTCATCTGTGATTATCCCTTTCAAGATAAAACACTAAGTAATTCGCCCAACAATTTCGCGTCAGTGTATCGATGTTAGTCACTTTGGTCAATCGTTTTTACTGGCGACCGTACAAGCTCAGCAGCGTTTTAGAAACGTCGTCCAATAACATCAAAGGTCACCGCAATCTCTTCCGTTAGTCGTAATTATTTTTTCAGGAACCGCTGGAAGAAATCATCAGCCAAACGAGAATCGAGTGTCTTCAACTTGTTGTATTCGTCCAGAGCATTCTTCCGATCATTCAGTGCGACGTATGTCAGTGCAAGATTGTAGTGCGCCTCACCCCAATCCTTTTTCAACCGAATGGCCTCTTTAAACATAGCCGCCGCTTCTGTGTACCGTTTGGTCCGAAAGTACACCGTCCCAAGGTTATTGTTCGTTTCGGCATTATCTGGCTTTAACGTGAGCGTCTTCTGGTAAGCTTGTATGGCGCCATCAAAGTCCTGTGCTTTGTAAAGTGCCGTGCCCAAACTGTTGTATGCCTCTACGAAATCAGGTTTGAGTTCGACAGCACGTTTCAGCGCGTCGGCCCCTTCTTTGAATTGGCCTCGATTGTAATAAGCGGTTCCGAGATTGTAATGAGCTTCGGCAAAATCAGGTTTGCTTCGAGTTGCTTTGTGCAGAATGTCTATGGCTTCAGGGTATTGGCCCAGTTTGTTATAGACCGCACCGAGGTTATTCATCGCTTTCACATATTCGGGTTGTACTTTGAGTGACCTCTGATATGCGGCGACTGCCTTGTGGAAATAGTCCGTTGCCGTTGCTCGATCCTGAGTCTCGCCGAATTTCACATAAGCGAAGCCGAGGTTGTTTTGTGACACAGCGTTGTCGGGTCGCAGCCGCACAGCTTCTTCCAATTCCTTTATCGCGTCAGCATTTTCATTGAGCGCGATCAATAAGCTTCCCAGGTTAGTGCGCGCTTCGGCGTAATCAGGGCGCAGTTGAATTGCCTGACGATACGCGCTTGTCGCCTCGCGATACTTTCCACTCATGTAATAGGCATTGCCGAGATTGTAGTGAGCATCTGCTGAATCCGGCTTGGCCTTAGTGGCTTTTAAAAAATTGTCGAGTGCTTCCGGGTAACGCTGCAGGATGTAGTACACCGCGCCCAAATTGTTAAGTGCCTCGGGATCGTCTGGCTTCAATCGCACAGCGTTGCTGAAGGATGTGAGCGCTTCCTGATACCTGCCAGCTTTGTACAAACTGGCACCGAGGTTGTTATGGGCTACAACGTCGTCTGGCTTTAGTTTGACTGCCTGTTGTAAAGCGGCAATTGACTCAGCCGATTTGCCAAGTCGATCGTAAGCGTAGCCAAGATTACTAAACGCTTCGGCATTATCAGCTTTGAGTCGAACGGTTTCAGCGTAAGCATTTGCGGCCTCGGCGAATCGTCCAAGACCTAAATACGTATCGGCCAATCCGTTCTGAGCTTCTGCCCAATCCGGCTTCAAACGTACCGCCTGCTTGAAGGCGTCAAGTGCATCCTCGAGCTTATCAATTGCCGTGTATGCCACTCCGAGATTGAAGTATGCATCCGAATCATTGTTTTTCAGAGAAATGGATTTTTTGAATGCCTCAGCTGCTTCTGCATTTCTATTTTGTGAGAAGTAGGCGGCGCCAAGATTGTTGTAGATGACTGGATCCTGAGGAGTAAGTTTCAGGGCGTTTTGATAAGCTTCGACAGCTTGCGCAAATTGGCCGAGGTCATAGTACGTGTTGCCCTGGTTTTTAAAAGCCTCAGCCTTGTCGCTGTCCGATGGCGTTGTCGGGGTGGGTTCTCGTTCACCTGCTCTTGCTGGCTGTCGACGCGGAGTGTTACGTGCCAGCTCAACATTTCGTGATGTCCTTGGTGGTCGCTTAACCACCAGCATCGCGGCACCGCCCACTAAATCCCTAACTCTACCTGGCCGTTTGAAGATAATTGCAGCGCCACCAATGATGTCCTGTCCCTGAAACGCACCAGAAGTTCCTATGTCTTGTGGCAAAAGTCTGACGTAAACACACGGAGCTGTTGCTGGATAGGTCAACAGCACGAATAAGACTGTTGCGGTCCTGAGGATTCTCAATGGCGCCTAACGTGCTTGTTGAATGAAATATCGGTAGTGGCCATCATGATTAGAACGATAAAGACCGCCGCATTTGCGAGCATATGCAACCCAAAATCGACGAGACTGTGAACAGCAACGCCAGTTAATCCTAACAACGCAGCGAAACAAAGCGCGCGCCTGAACGGATTTGTTGAACCCAATTGTTGCCGTACTCTTTGAAGCATCACCACCACAAACCAGACTCCTATCGCCAGTCCGACAATTCCAGCGCTTGATATCAACTCAAGGTAATCGTTATGTGCTTCCTGCGGCGTCAACGCTCCAGAGGCTTGGTGATACTTGGTAATAGCGATCCAATAACCGCCCAGGCCGACACCTAGAACTGGATGGGCCGCATACATTTTTAGAGTAGCTCTCCATATCTCGTTCCTTGTTGCACCTTCATTAAGACCATTTTCTGTTGGATTCAGTTCACGATTCACGTTGTCAAGACTTCCCAACAGTCGATCACCACCAACCCAAAGAACACCTACTGACACGCCGATAACTAAAGCAACAACCAGTGCGATGCGTGCTGCGGCTGATGTCGCAAGTCTTGCGATTCTTAACTGAGTTCGTAGTCGGCTGTTCGTGTGCGCATAACTCGACAGCAAGATTGAGGTGACAATTACTTGAGCCAACATGGCGAGAATTCCACCACGCGAATTCGAAAGGACGAGCCCGGTCCAAATCGGCATCAACATCGCAACAACGAGCACTATACGTTCACGTTTGATTCCACCTGCCACGATCAGTCCCAATCCGAGGCCCAATGCCATTTCCATCAAAAATGCGAAGTGATTCTTGTTAATGAACTGACCGTATCCCTGACTGGGTTTGACGAGCGGCAGGAGAAATCCTGGCGATTGTTGCATGGTCTGTCGAAGAATTCCGTAGACCGCACTGACAACAGCAATTGCAAGTACAACATAAATGAGCGCGCGTGTTCTCTCTTCACTACTAACGTATCGATAAAGCAACCACAGCAGGAGTGCCAATGCGACAAGTTGAAGAACTACGAATCGAGTTTGATACGGATCCGCGCTTATTGCATTCCAAACTGGTCCGCCCCGAAATGAGATCGTTTGTAACAACCCGAAAATCGCAAGTACAAAGATTGGCGCCAAAACTGGCGCCCCTTCAATCTTCGAAGTTCCGCTTAAGAGCCTTTCAATAATCGCGAAGATGGTTAGGACAAATACAAAGCAAACAAACGCGGCCTTCCACCAGGGCTCGACTGTTCCATATGGAACTGGCGCGAACGCTATTAGGAACAACACCGCACCGCAGATCCCTTTATGAAGAAGGTCAGCAATGCGTGCCCGGGCAGGTGCTTCTTCAGATCGGACGAAGTCGATGACAGTTGTTTGCGACACTTAGCCGGCGATCTCTTCCACTTGGACATTGATCATGACGTGAGCTGGCAGCACCGAAGTCGCCTCATGGTTGAGGATAATTCTTTCGACAGCGTCGGTGAGCTCGCGTCGAAACAGGTCGCTCAGATAATTGGTATCCACAAGTAAGGCGTCGCTCTGAAAACTGCGATAGAGATTTAACCATCCCCATTCGTTCCCATCCTTCACGAGCGGCAGTCTAAAACACCAGGAAGAACGTGCGTTCAAAACTGTCTTCTCAGTGACGCCGTTATTCGCCCAGTTCCAATAAACAAATCCATTTCGGAACTCGACGCGATCGTGTGGATGTCGATCGACCAGCGTATGAAAAAGAGTTTCGTTGGTTTCAGGTGCGTCGACCTGGCCGAACTGGGCATTCGCGAATTCAAACTCACCGAAATCAAGCATGTGACGTAAAGCTTCAACTATGTCATGTAAATCAGTTGCCCTGGACAACGATCTGACAGCCCGCCTGACGCGAATATTATTTGCCATTCGCACTCGACGATCTGTTACGGTGCGACGGACACCGGCCCTAAGTTCATCAACCTCATGGTAGTGAAGATGGCCGACAGCAATGATGACTACAACCGACATCACGAAAAGAAAAAAACCGACCAGCCGAGACGACGTTGCGTTGAAGATCACAGCTATCAATCCAAAACTCGCGCAAACGCTGTAGAGCACTATCGCAACCTGCCGCTGTGACCAGCCACGAGCAAGTAGCATGTGGTGAATATGCTCGTTGTCCCCCTGGAATATTGGTCGTCTACTCAACAGTCGACGTCCCATAGTGATGGCCGTATCGACCATGGGAAAGCCAAAAGCAAAAATGGGAACGACAATGGCGACTGCTGTTGTTGCCTTCTGCACACTTAGCACAGACAAAGAAGCTAAGGTGAAGCCGATAAACAGTGCTCCCGAATCACCGAGGAAGATCGATGCAGGGTTGAAGTTGTAACGAAGGAAGCCCGCCAAGGCGCCACAGAGAATTAGCGCAACCACAATCATTAGCGGCTTATCCTGGGCGATGGACACGGCCAGAATTACGAGTGATGAGAACAACGCAGCCCCTGATGCAAGTCCATCTAGCCCATCGATGAGGTTGAAGGCGTTAGTAATACCGACGAGCCACAAAACAGTTATGAGATATGACAATACTAATGGAAGATGCACCGACCCAAAGTAAGGAATTGAGAGTGCGTCGACGCGTCCACCAAGCGCGAAGAACAGTGATCCTATCAAGCCTAGTGTTACAAACTTAACTGCTGCATTTGCGCCCCGCAGGTCATCGTAAATACCAAGTAATAGGACCAGCGTCGCTGGAATAAATGCGACTGTCATGTCCGCTACATATAGCCTGAGGTTTTGGGTTAAGAGGTTGTCTATAAAGGGCAGAGTCAAAAGTGCTATTGCGCACGAGAAGAAGATCGCTATGCCGCCAAGGCGAGGAATCGCTTTTGTATGTAATCGCCGATCATCACGTGGGATGTCGAGCAGTTTTAAGCGTTGACAGAGTCGTCGGATTAGCGGTGTTGAGACAAGTGAACCAACTGTGGCGATAAGAAACAAAAAGAGATAGGTATTCAATGGGAGCTACCTCACGCGTTGGTGTTCGATGAGCTGACGGGCGAGTTGCGGGACGAGAGTTATAACACTGTGATTCTTCTTACTCGGGCTAACCTAGAGTTCAGCAATGACTGCCGCAGTCATCGGTTCAGTACTGGGCTCATTTCCTTCAAGCAACGAAATGATCTGCGGCAGAACATGGTGCTTGGAAAAGTTGAAGTTGACTGGAAGGTGACGAGTTGGTGCGTTGTTAGCCGCAGTGTGAATGGATTCGGCGACTTCAGCGACATCACCATGCGAGCACAGGTAAAAGTTTTCTGGGATCTGCGCTGCGATGTCAGTTACATGGCTCTCCTTCGGTCCGATGTAAAGAGTGGGCGTACCCAACGCCATGATGTTGTACAACTTGCTTGGATGAACGATGCCGACAAACGCGTCTCCCATAGCAACGACGTGAAGATCCGCTCCAGACAATGAAGCCGCTAACTGATCGAGTGGTTGATAAGGTAGACATCGCACATTCTTTAGCCGTTGTTCTTCAGCGAAACGGCGAACCTTCTTTTGTTCGCTTCCGCCCCCCACGAAAATGAAGACAACATCCTGGCGGTTTCTCAGTTCAAGAGCCGCCTGAAGTAGCGTCTCGAGTGGGTGACACGGACTGTGATTGCCGGAATACATCACAACAAATTTTTGAGTTAATCCGTGTTTAGATCGGAACTCTTCTCTTCCGACCGGCGAATAGCTGACTGAGTCATCATGTGACCATGGAGGCAAAACCTTGATGCGGTCTGGTTCAATGCCTTTAGCCAGAATGCGATTCTTCATAAATCGATCCAGAACTATGATTCGGTCGGCTCGTTTCAAACTGTAGACAAGCAGTCGCTGAAGCACGCGCGCCAGCAATGATTTTTCGCGCAACCAGCCGGCGGCGATTGCCTCGTCAGGATTCAAGTCCATCACCCAGAAGCAAAATCGATCGCCTTTCACGGGGACAAAAAGTGCACCGAGAAATGAGATCAACGGTGGTGAAGTGAGAGCGACGACAAGATCAAAGCGGCGGAGTGTGATCAGTCGGAGAGAACATACCGCGAGAAAACTCGCAAAGTTCAAAGCGCGTTTAAGTTTGGTTTCCTTGCCGAGTGATAACGAAGGGATGCGAATGACTTCAATCTTGTTCCAGGTCTCACGACGCGAAAAGCGACGTGTTGGATCGTCATAGCCGCGATCACTCGCAACGACTGTAACCTCATGGCCTCGTTCGGCCAGTCCTCTCGCAAGATCAGTCAGGTGTTGTGCCGTAGAAACTACGTCCGGATAGAAACATTGATTGAGTAGCAAAATGCGCAATGCGCGCGTGGAACTTTTTTT
>PSRF01000054.1 GCA_003175865.1 Blastocatellia bacterium | reverse complement strand
CGATCTCACTTGCTGCCGTTTTCATTCCACTCGTCTTTATGAGTGGCTTGGTTGGAAGGATCTTTCGCGAGTTTGCGATCACGATCGTGATTGCGATCTTTGCCTCTGGTCTGGTTTCACTGACGTTGACCCCGCTCATGTGCGCTCGACTACTTAAACCTCGTGGCGAAGGTTCAAGTAAGACGTGGATGGAACGTGTGATCGGTGGGATTGAAAAACGAGTTCTGGCGCTTTACGGTGGATCGCTTTGGTGGTTTTTGAAACATCGCTGGATCTCTCTAGTCATTTGGGTCGTGTGTTTGGCTGGAACGATTGGACTTTTCATCATCGTGCCGAAGGCATTCCTGCCTCCGGGCGACAGTAGCGTGATCTTCGGCGCGTTCATTGCACGTGAAGGTTCTTCACCGGCCCAGATGAGGGAGTTACAAAACCGTGTGGACCAAACGCTTCACCAGGACGAGAACGTAATCACAGACTTCACCATGACAGGGGCTACCGGATTTCTCGCTTCAAACCAGGGAATCACGTTCACGTTCATCAGACCGCCGGAGCAACGCAAACCGATCCAGGTAGTGACTGCGGAGATGATGGGTAAACTGAATGGCATTCCGGGAGTGTTTACCTTTTTGCGTCCATTTCCTGTTTTGCAGATCAGCACCGGTGTAACGAGTCAGCAACAGGGACAGTATGCGTTTGCGGTTTCGGGTGCGAATCCAAGTGAAGTGTACGATGTTAGTCAAAAGTTATTGGCAAAGCTCATGACTTTTCCGGGCTTCCTAACCGTTTCCTCTGACTATTATCACAACACGCCGAATGTCAACATCGATCTCAAACGCGATCAGGCAAAAACTTACGGCGTGTCCGAGGCGCGAATACTTTCATTACTTCGCAACGCGTATTCACAAAACTATCTCTACCTGATTAAGAAACCCGAGGATCAGTATCAGGTCATACTGGAAATCGAAGACCAGGCTCGCTCGAACCCGGAAGACCTGGCTCGTTTGTACATTCGCTCTGACGATGGTCAACGATTAGTGCCACTCGGAGAACTTGTCACCTGGAAAACAACACTTGGACCACAGACAGTCAGTCACTTGAATCAGTTTACGAGTGTGACGTTGTTCTTCAATTTGAAACCGGGGGTGGCATTGGGCGATGCGACAAACTTCATCACTAAATCTGCAGCGGAAGTTGTTCCACCAAGTGTACGGGCCGAGTTGGTTGGCGAGGCACAGACATTCTCCAGCACTGTCACGAGTCTTACTTTCCTGATGGCACTCGCTGTATTTGTGATGTACGTGATTCTTGCCATTCTCTACGAAAGCTATGTGCACCCATTAACAGTGTTGTCTACATTGCCGACCGCGCTGGTTGGTGGATTGCTGACGCTGATTGTGTTTGGTCAGGAAGCGTCGTTGTATGCGTTTGTAGGCATGTTTATGTTGATGGGCATTGTTAAGAAGAACGGAATTATGATTGTGGACTTTGCACGGCAGCGTGTCGATGCAGGTGAGAGTGCTGTGCAGGCGATTCATGATGCGAGCATGGATCGTTTTCGACCGATACTCATGACGACGTTGGCTGCGGTCTTTGGCGCACTGCCAATTGCGCTTGGCTTTGGTGCTGATGGCGCGTCTCGTCGTCCGCTGGGTCTTGTTGTAGTTGGTGGCCTGGTGGTGTCTCAGTTCATAACTTTGTATATCACGCCGGTGATTTACTTGTATCTCGAGCGCTTCCAGGAAGATGTTCTTGATCGCACGTCGTTTTTTGGGCGCAGAGCGAAGAAGCCAAAGGCTGCAGAGGCTGAAGGCACGCCAATTCCTTCTGATGTAGCCGGTGATTAAGGCGATTGATTAAGTGCAGATTTTCAAGGGTCAATTAATACACGAGGCGATTCCGAATCGCATACGCAGTTAGCTCCGCGTTCGTATGGAGTTGCATTTTGTCGAGGATGCGACGCCGATAAGTGCTAATCGTCTTGTCGCTTAGTGAAAGTGATTCGGCAATCTCACCTACTGTCTGTCCTGAAGCAATTAGACAGAGAACTTCCAATTCTCGATCGGAAAGAGTTTCGTGAGCCGGTTTATCTGAAGTTCCTAAATTGACAACCATTCGCTCGGCCATCGAGACGCTAACATAACGGCCACCATTAATTACTTTCAGAACGGCCTCACGCAGCTCGTCTCTCGAACTAGCCTTGGTGATATATCCACCCGCGCCGGCCTTGAATGCTCGCATCGCATATTGATCTTCAGCGTGCATACTCAGAACTAAGACCGGAAGTTTTGGTTTAAGTGCCTTAATCTCCTTGAGAACTTCGAGTCCGCTGCGCCCACCTAGTGAGATATCGAGAATCGCGACGTCCCAGTCGTTTTGTCGAATCATTTCCAGCGCTTCTGCACCTGAACGGGCCTCTCCAAAGTAAGCTACTCCGGTGGGGAATATTCCTTTCACGCCTTCGCGTACCACTTCGTGATCGTCGATTGTGAGTATTCGATGCATTGCTGAAATTTATCCGGCATTTAGAGGAACCCGCACAATGACCGTAGTTCCCTTGCCTTTGGTACCTTTTATAATAACGTCTCCGCCTACGAGCAGCGCACGTTCTTTCATACCAAGCAGGCCCAGAGAACGAATATTTCGTTGCTCACTTTCTGTAATTCCCCGTCCGTCGTCGCGCACTTTCAATTCGATTTTTTTGCCGTCCTCACGCAGGTTCACATAAATGTTCTCAGCTTGTGAGTGACGCAGCACATTGGTGAGCACTTCCTGAAAAATTCGGAACACCGCAGTCGCAACTTCGCGGGTCAGCTCAACACTGTCTAGCGGGGTATCAAAGTGAACTTTTAAGCCAGTACGCGTTTGAAACTGCTGGCCCTGCCATTCTATTGCGGCTACTAACCCGAGATCATCTAGAACTCCCGGCCGCAGTTCGGATGAGATGCGACGCACGATGTTGATCGTAGACTCCATTAAACCCGCCATTGAATGGATTCGGTTACGTACCTCTGAAAGTTCGGGACTGCCGTTAGCGTTAGTCAAGCCAGACGCAATACCTTCGAGGTCCCACTTCAACCCGGTGAGCGCTCCGCCCAACTCGTCGTGAATTTCGCGCGCGATCCTTGTGCCTTCTTCTTCGCGAGTTGAGCTAATCCTCGCCGAGAGTGCGCGCAGTCGCTCTTCGGAATTTCTCAGCGCGGTTTCAGCCTCAGTTAGCTCTTTGATACGCTCCCCGAGATTATGAAGAAGCTCGCGATTTTTATCTTCTGCGCGGCGTCGATCAGTAATGTCGACAGCGGCATGCAGCAAACACGGATGACCGTCAATTTCAATCGACTCGATCGATAACATCATGACTCGCGGCTCGCCCGACTTCATGCGTAAATGTGTTTCTTGATTTCTCACACTCCCATCTCGCTCGAGTAGTTCCATGATGACAAGACGTTCTGCCGGATCAGACCAAAGACCAAGGGCAAGTGCGTTAGTTCCGATGGCCTCTTGACGAGAGTAACCCGTTGTACTAACGAAGCTATCGTTGACTGCCAGCAACTCACCATCTTCGATTCGCGAGATCGAGGTCATCACGGGATTTGAATTGAACGCAACAGAGAATTTTCTTTCAGACGCTTGCAAGAGCTGCTCTGCCCGTTTGCGGTCAGTGATTAACTGTGTCAGCAGAATTAGCCCGCCAATTTCTCCGCCGGGTTTACGCCACGGCAAGCTTTCCCACTGAATCCAACCAGTCGAGCCATCCACTGTGATGAAGGGATCTTCGGCACAACTCTCGTGGGCGCCAGCCAATACTCTGCTATGCACTTCCTTCCAGCGCTCCAGCAAATCTGGGAAGACCTCGTAATGATTCTTGCCAATGACGTTTTGCCCTTCGAGTCCATAATCGGCGAGAAAACGATCACTCACCTGCAAATAGCGCATTTCCTTATCAAACATCGCGATTGCTGCGGGCGTGTGCTTAATGAATACTCTAAGCAAGGATTCGCTCGCCTTAAGACGCTCTTCCATGTGATGACGTTCAGTAACGTCCTGAATCACCGCCAGACAACATTTTTCGCCGCCGATTTCAATTATGTCGGCAGAGAGCAGCGCATGTACCGTAGTCCCATCTTTCCGTTTAAATATCGATGGATAATCGTTGAGCGCTCCCCGTTTCTCTAATTCGGCGAAGAGACGCTCGCGTGAGTCAGAATCAACCCATACTCCAAGCTCCAGCGTCGAGCTACGCAATAGCTCTTGCCGGGAGTATCCAGTCGCTTCAGCCATAGCCTTGTTAACTTCCAGATACTTGCCATCGGAGACTCGGGTCACGGAGATTCCAAGTGGACTACCCTCAAATGCCTTTGTGAATCTCTCTTCCGATAAACGTAAGGCCATTTCAGTCTTTCGTCGTTCCTCGATCTCTTGAAGAGCACGGCGGCGCAGTCCGAAATTTGGTTTAAAGACAAATGAACGCAGAGCGGTAAACACAAGAGCCACAACAACGATACTTACCACCAGTAGTTTGATAGCAGTCTCCGAATCCACGAGGAGGGCAATGCGAGTGGTAAAAACGCATAATTGAAGAGGGAGAAAGATCAATAGATAAAAGATCATAAGTTTGGGGCAGGAGGTCAAATGAGAACTTCGTGGGGCTGGCTATATGCTGGCAGGAGTTTACTACCTTGAGAGGTGTTTACTCCACTGCTCTTTGGAATGCGGTGGTCCGTCCGGTTGCAGGTACAGTCTCATACAACACAAAAGATGTTTGCGACGACTTCGGTCGTTTCTATCAATTATCCGTGCGCGACTACAGTGAAATTGAAGCGCAACGTTGTTGAAGTGAGATATCTCCAAACATTTGTTTTGTTCGCAGCTACAGTTTACTTGAAGTAATTGACGCTGACTTCGTATCAGGAACGGACCCGCACTCACGAGTCTTGAAATCCTTTACGTCTTTCAACACAAACATCGATGCACCTTGGCCCAGCTTCGCATCAACGCGTTGGAAGTCAGCACCTGCAACGTCGTTCAACCAGAACGCTGGTCGTGCGTCTTCACTCAGGAAACTCAGATCAACGTCACGGATCTTGAGTCCTTTGACGTGACGGACAAAAAACCCGTAGGCCGGCAGTTCGCCAAACATCGTGGGCTCGGGGTAGGTATCTTCTTTTTCGGGTGGATCCAAAGCGGCTTGTTCCTTTGTTCCACCGCCCTTGGCATAAACACGAATGTTGCTTAGCAAAACATCTTCAATCGAATGCCCTGGAATCCCACTAATGATCGACGAGTATTTCGGATCAGCGTTGTACACGACTACGTTATTAATAATGACACGTCGCAGTTCGCCAACTTTAGTTGACTCTTTTGGACCACGGCCACGAAAACCCAATCGCATAAAGATCGGCGAATTGCTGATGTCGCGCATGGTGATGTTTGAAATCGTCACGTCTTCCAACAGCGCACCGTCAACAGCTTCTAATGCCAGACCCCGGCAGTAATCAAAAACACAATTCGAAACAGTAATGTTCTTGAAGCCCCCATTGGACTCAGTACCAAACTTAATCCGTCCCGTTGGACTGAAGGTTCCGTTCTGAGTGCGAAACTCGCGCTTATAAGTGCCGTCAAGCAATGTGCCCTCGTCATAACCACTCACCTGACAATTTGTGATCGTCACGTTCTCCGTGACGCGCGCATAGCCAAGTGCGAACGAGCTCTTCGGACAAATGCCATCGTCAAACGGTGAGTTGACGGTGCAGTTTGAAATACGTACGTTCTTGCACGCATCGACGTCGATGCCGTCTCGGTTTGTATCGATCTTTAGATTGTCGATCGTCATGTTGTCGACGCCCGTCGCAAGAATGGCGAAGTGACCGCCGTGGAAGATTGTGAAGTCACGAAGAACGACGTTGTGACATAGCTTCAAACTAATCGCCTTATTTGCCCAACCCGGCTCAACAGCATCACGCGGATTCGGATAACCAAATGGCCCGGCGCGTGGATCTGAAGGAGCATTGCCTAACGCGTCGTTCTGTCCTTTTGTTCGAGATTGACTTCCACTACGAACCAAACCTTTGCCCCAGATACGGCCTGGTCCAAGTATCGAAATATTCTCGAGGTTCTCGCCCCAGATCAAACTGTTGTGCCAGTGACTATGTCCAAAGTCCTGATACTGGTCCCATTGATTCGGCTCAGCCAGATCATACTTTAGGTCACCGTCACGAGGATCGGCAGCGACAATCGTCGCTCCTTGGTCGAGGTACAGGGCAATGTTGCTCTTCAGGTGAATTGAAAAACATCGATAACTCCCAGCTGGGAAAAATACCGTTCCTCCTCCTGCAGTAGCCGCTGCATCAATCGCGCTGTTCACTGCTGCCGTGTCTAACGCCTTGCCATCACCCTTTGCTCCGAATGTCTTTACATCAAAGGCTTTCGAAACAACTGTTGAACTTTGCTGCTCAACCGCTCTTATTTCTGCAGCCGACGAAAACCAACCAGTCGTTACAACAAAGAGCGCCGCGACCATGATTAACCAAATTGCTACTGTTCTTCTCATTCATACCTCCACCTGAGGGCTTTGAATTAAACGCCTTTGGAATTCTTTGAAAAGCTTGACCGAAATTCAGAAGCCTGAGTATTCCAGCTATCGCATTAAGTTAAACTTTTTCGTCTTCTTAGTTTCTAGTGCGACATCGTGAGCAGAACTTCAGTTCGAGAATAGTACTAACTTCTCTTCATCATCTGGTGACTCCTCAACAAAGAGGAGCAGTTCAGTCATCGCCTCTCGCGCTTCATCAGGACCGCAAGCACAGATTGCACGGCAAATACTCCGGTGCAACTCAACTGAGCGTCTTAAATCATTTACACCTTCGCAGTGACGTTTTCCAATAACTGCTGTCGCCATGTCAGCAAGAGTCGCGAGACTACTATTGTGAGCAGCGTCAGCTACGGCTCTGTGAAACCTATGGTCATGCATGAAAAACTGTTCGCGCACGTCGATGAACGCGTACATTTCAGTCACTTCTTCAGCAATCATCGCGACCTCATCCGCAGTATGGTTAACGGCCGCGAGTCCAGCCAATCCAACATCAAGCAAACGGACCAGCACAGAAAGTTCTTCAGGCTTCAACGCCGCAAACGCAGGAAGAAGTTTCAGGGGCTCCATCTCGAGTGGCGGTGGCAAGCTGGCCACGTAAGTTCCCGCACCCTGCCTCGACTCGACCATTCCGAGTGCTACCAAAATTCTTAGACCATTTCTCAAAACTGATCGCGGAACACCAAGGCGGCTCGACAGCTCCCGTTCAGCTGGTAACCGGTCCCCTGGTCGAAGATCTCCCAAACGGATGATGTTGACCAACCGGGTGACGATCTCCTCAACCGGGGCCGTTTTGGAACATGGTCTGACCATTTTACCGATCTGCTAACAAATGAAGTTGCATGAATGGACTCTTTAATTGGCCGGCGATCATGTACCATCGCGACATCAAGCCTGTCAAGAAATAACCAATCTGCCTTAAAAACATTTTTTGTTCCTTTTGAGAACAAAAATCTTGACCGTGCTAAACAGTCATGGTAAAAGGTGGCTCAATTCTGGAAATGGTCATACCAAACTTAACGGCGCATTCAGTAGTGGTATATCAATTGACTGATTGAAAACTAATCTAGCGCGGTAAGTATTGTTAAGGGTTTTCAGCTGTCTTAGTATCTGCGACCAAACCGTCTGCAACCCGACAGGTCGCGGTTCTCGCAAAAAACTCGAAGCACGTTACCGGTGAGTCGCCGGCATTGCTGACGATTCATTGGCCCATCCGCCAACCACAAGGAGAACGCCATGAGTCTTACGTGTACGCCGAACCAGATGAGGCGCTTGCTACCGCTCTGTTTCCACTTCAATCGCAACATCACTACTTCTCGTTCAGTTCCCCTTGCCCAACGTGCATTCGCGATCGCAGCCACTATGTTCTTTATACTCGGCCTTGCCGCAGTAGCTAATGGCCAGGGATTCGGAAAGATTGTTGGTACAGTCAGAGATCCCTCAGGTGCTGTGATCACAAATGCGACCGTCACAGCTCGAGAGGTTGGTAAGGGTTTTTCGCGAACCGCCACTACAGACGATACCGGCTATTTCGTACTGGATTCTTTACGGCCGGCTCAATACGATTTGAGTGTTGAAGCCCAAGGATTCCACACCTTCGATCAAAAAGGCATCACACTGTTAGCCGATCAAACGCTGACGGCCAACGCCACTATGCAAGTCGGCGCGGTTTCGGAGTCAGTCTCGATAACCAGCGGCGGGGAGCAGGTCGATACCAGCACGTCCACACTGAAGCAGGTCATCGAACAAAAAAGTATTCAGGAATTACCGCTCAACGGTCGCAACGCCGCAGAACTAAGTTTGTTGGTTGCGGGAACAACCAGTTATCCGACCAACCCTGCGAATCCCACCGGAACCTTCGCGGGTGGCGCACTGCAGGGTGCAACTAAAACATTTCCCGGCGCGGTTGCGATCGTGACAAATGGGTCGAGACAAAACCAGGTGAGTTATCAACTCGACGGCGGCAACAATGTTGACGAATACACCAACGTCAACCAGCCATTTCCGATGCCGGATGCGCTCCAGGAATTCAGCGTGCAAACGAGTAATTACAGCGCACAGTACGGACAAAATGCGGGCGGTGTAGTGAACGTGATCACTAAGTCAGGCACAAATCAGTTTCACGGCAATGCATTTGAGTTCCTGCGTAACAAAGCTCTCAATGCTCGCCCCTGGCACGCGCCAACGAAGGACCTCCTGAAGCGAAACCAATTCGGTGGAACGTTTGGTGGGCCAATCATCCGCAACAAGACTTTCTTCTTTGCAGGATACCAGCAAACAATCCAGCGAAATCAACTCGCCGGCCAAAACGCAACCGTTCCGAGTGCGGCAGCACGAGCGACAGCAACTGACCCGGCTGTCATAAGTCTCTTGAGCCACATACCCATTGGCACTCCAACATCGAACGCCAACCTGAACCGGGCTTCATTCTTCCGTCCCGACCAGCAGGACTTCCGTGAATTCACCGCGCGAGTCGATCACTCGTTCTCCAGTAAAGACCAACTGACATTCCGTTACTTTTACGATCACTTTGAACGCAATGCTGTGTTCGATCCCGCCAATCTCTTAATCTATTCGGATGGTTCCACGATCAAGTCTCAGAATTATTTGGGCCACTGGACGCACGTGTTCAAACCGGAAGTGATCAATGATTTTCGTTTTAGCTACGCTCCTGAAAACGCAACGCGTGGTCCAGCAGACAATGCTTTCGATGTAACTGAGTTTGGAGTGAAGCTGCCTTTCCAAGCGGAAAAGAAAGCGATTCAACAAGTTCGAATCAATGGCGTCTTTAACTTCGGCGATAACCCACAAGCGAGTTTTATTCGAAACAACCTGACCTGGGCCGACGATGTGAGTTGGGTCGCAGGCAAGCACGAATTACGCTTTGGCGGAGTCGTTGAACGAAGCAAGGTTGATCTCTTGAACGGATTCTTCCAGCCGGCCGAGTTTAGCTTTCCTTCGCTCGCCGCATTTCTCGGCGGCAAACTCGGTGACTATAGCGGCAATCTTGCTTTCCGCCAGGGTGCAGGAGAATTCAAAAATAATCGCAACACTTTTTTTGGGATTTATATCCAGGACAACTTCCGGGTTAGCCGAAGACTCATGTTGAATCTCGGCCTTCGTTGGGAGCCGGCGCTTCCCTGGCGCGAAATTAAAGGCCGCCAGGAACAATTTCGGTTACAAGATCTGATTGCAGGCGTTCGGTCCAAACAGTTTCCCAACGCACCGCCAGGAGTCTTTTTCCCAGGTGACGCCGGTGTCCCGGAAAATGGTGTGAGAGCAAACTACACGAGCTTCGCACCAAGGGTTGGCTTTGCTTACGACGTTTTCGGCGACAGCAAGACAAGCATTCGCGGCGGTTTTGGAATCTTCTATGACACGCGCATTCCAGGAGTAATCAACAACCGTTTCGCTGACCTGACTCCTTTCAGCCCGCAGTTTGTGTTGAATACGGGCGTCGTAAATCCGGGAACGTTCTCGGATCCGCTTTGCACACTTGCGGCAACCCAGGCGCTACAAGGTTGCACGAATCAGGCGGCTAACTATCCGTTCCCATTTACGTACCCTCCAGCTTCGAACATCCAATTTGGGCTGGGCGTCTTCGTGTTGAGCTGGGATCCGGTGAACAAATATCAGCCGCCCACGATCGACAACTGGAACCTCGCGATTGAACGACAACTTCCTGAGAACATTCTCATCCGGGCGGCTTATGTTGGTTCGCACAGCACTCACCTCACGGAAGCACTCAATCTCAATCCGAGACCCGTCGGTACAACATC
>PSRF01000048.1 GCA_003175865.1 Blastocatellia bacterium | reverse complement strand
CACTCCTCACCGCGTACAAAGGCGACTACATGCTGGATCCGTCAAACACCGCGCTAACCTCAAGAGCAGTTGAAACCTTTAACCTAGTTCGTCAGTTTGGGGATTTCGTCGCTGTCGATCACATTAATCTCCAAGTTAACCGTGGCAGCTTCTTTGGCTTTCTCGGTCCTAACGGTGCCGGCAAATCGACAACGATAAAAATGCTTACGGGACTGCTAGGACCATCGAGTGGAAGTTTGCGTGTGCTCGGCCGAGATATCGTTTCGGAAGCGATCGAAGTCAAAAAGCGCATCGGAGTAGTACCCGAAGACCTGAATCTCTTTGAGCGACTTACTGGAGCAGAGATGCTTTCGTTTACTGGCCGGATGTACGGTTTGGGTCGCGACGAGATTGCGCATCGTTCTAAGGAACTTCTCGAGCTAATGGAACTGCACGATGAACCGAAAAAGTTGATCATCGAATACTCGCACGGCATGAAGAAGAAGTTGTCCCTGGCGTGCGCGCTCATACACCGGCCCGAGATTCTCTTCCTGGACGAGCCGTTTGAAGGAGTCGATGCGATTGCCTCGCGTACCTTGAAAGATTTGTTATCACGCCTTACAGCGCGTGGTTTGACTGTTTTCTTAACGTCGCACGTCCTTGAGATTGTCGAACGGCTTTGCACCGACATCGCAATCATTGCGCAAGGAAAGTTGCTCGCCTCAGGGTCGCTTAATGAGCTCCGCAAAGGAATTCAGTTGGAGGGAAACGGACAGCAACAAGGTCCAGTTTCCCTTGAGGAATACTTTATTCACGTAGTCGGCGGCACACGAAGCACTGGTGAAGAGGAAGTGCTGCAGTGGTTGACTTAACCATTTCTAAAAACAAGGAAGAACCATGAACACGAACAGACAAGCGGTCGCATCTCTTTTTCTCATCATCTCTGTCCTGCTCGGTTGCAAGTTATCAAACCGAAATTCAAATACGACGACGATCAGCAATGCGAATTCGAAGAACTCCTCGACTTCGTCCGAATCCAGGGTCAATGAAGATGGAACGATCGCATCGGGCACTGGTGAAGAAAAAGAGAAACCGGCGGCCGGGAAGGGGAATGTGCAGGGAAAAGTCTTTTACAACGAAAAGCCCGTGAACGACATTGAAGTAAAGTTGTGCGAGAAGTTCAATCAATACTTCGGTGGTTGTCAGGGCGAGACGTTTGGGACAAAGACTGACGCGAACGGCGAGTACCTATTGAAGAATGTGACACCCAGAATTTACGAAGGCCTGCTTGTCAAAGTCTTCAACTCTGATTACTACGTATTTGCGACTTCGGGAATCGTGCAGACTGCGAAATACAAGATCGAAGCAGACAAAACTTTCTTTGCGCCTGACACCAATCTTTTCAAGCATGACCTAAAACTCATTTCTCCAAAAGCTGGTTCAAAAATTCCCGGCGAAAACATTGAGATAAAGTGGGAACAATATCCGGACGCTGCGTTCTACAAGTTTAGTATCTTTGCTGATACAGGATCCGGCGCTGAAGCCAACTACGACTTCATCAACAAGCGAGTTGACGGTCTTTCGTATGTACTCGAAAAGCCGCTCAAGCCGGGTTCATACACATGCAAAGTTGAGGCTTACAACGCCAGCGAAGTTCGCCTCGCGACAAGCGCGTCAGACATCAAATTCACTGTGACCGGCGATACAGGAAAGTAAACCCGCACTGTAAGCATTTTGCTATCAGTTCTTTAAGAATAGTATTGGCGAGGACCAACGCCGTTAGTTAAAATGACTTTCAGCCGGTTGGTCTCTCGCCTTTTCGCCCCATCCTTGATTCCGCCTAAAGAACCAGCCTGAACAATCTGCCGTCTCCTGCTTTAAGCCTCGAAAGATCTAGAGCAAACATCGCAACCCCGACTCCCAGCGAGGTCAACTTTATGGATTCGAATGTTGGTTTAGCTATTCAGTGTGTTGGCGTCCTCTTGCTTACACTTCTTTCACTTTTCATGCGCGGTTCGATTCACAACCTCTCCCTTAAATACTGGACTGCGGCATGGACCAGTTTGGCTATTGCGCTGGTAACGTTATTTGTCGCTTTCCATGTCACGGGAACGCACAACCTGTTCTACTCAGTCTATTTTTTCGGCGAGTACCTCTTTGGACTGCTATTTATTGCCGCTTGTCGCAATCACACAACGAACGCACGCCTCGAGAGAATTCATTTTGTGGTTCTACTGCCTGCATTGATTCTCGCGGGAATCCTTCCCTACCTCTCAAGGGATTTCAACGATCTCTTCATGGTCCATGCTCTTGTTATCTCGGGTTTATTCGCCGGATCGTTTGCAGCAATTCGATTTGGAAGTAGGTCCGACAAGGCCAGTCCAGGTGTTCGTGTGATGTCGACAGCACTCGCGTTACTCACCATTGATTTTCTGCACTACGTTCCGGTGTTTGGTGCGCGGAAAGGACTGTGGGGCGTGACAGTCCCGTCAGTGTATCTCCAGTACACGTCAATCTTCGATGTGATCCTTGAGATATTGCTCGGCTTCGGCACGATGATGGTGTTGATGGAACGCGTCAGAGACGAAGTTGAAGTCACAAATAACAAGTTAATGTCCGCCCGCGATCAACTTGAGTTTCTCGCGCGCATGGATCCACTAACAGAAGCGTTGAATCGACATGCTTTCCACTCATTGCTTCGCGGCAATGAAGGTGATGAGAGTGTCAGTTCGTTTGGATGTGTTGCAGTCATCGATATCGACAATCTGAAGCCCATCAACGACACGTTGGGCCATACGGCCGGCGACAAAGCAATTCGATCAGTCGCGAGGGCAACGCGTTCCTTGATTCGCGCAGACGACATGTTGTTTCGCTGGGGCGGCGATGAGTTCCTTGTGCTGATGTTCAAACTCTCGAAAGAGGAAGCGGCGCGACGCATGGCCACACTGAACGAGGTTTTGGAAAAGAACTGTCGAATCTGGACTGGACTGCCCATAACGGTAACGGTCTCGCATGGCGTTGCAGGATTCGATTCACTCGAGAGGTTAGGCGCAGCTATTGATACCGCCGACAGGGCAATGTACGAGCAGCGGCAGGAAGTACGTTCTTCAACTTACGAAATTAGTGTAGTCAGAAAGATGTAGGAAGGATCTGAACCAACCCCAGATTGCTCTGTGTGGTATTGTCCTTTCGACTCTCGAGAGAAGTCACAACTTACTCTCTGAGTTTTTGCAATTCTGACAGCTGGAGGTTGCAATGAGTCGTCGACTTGTAATCAGCATCTGGACTTGCGCTTTATTGAGCGCCTGCAGCCACTTACATACAACGTCGAACAAGGATGGTTTGCAAGCGACACAGCCGAGTACTGCTTCGTCAATATCAAAGTCGGATCGAGGCACACCGGAAGAAGCTAAAGCGCTGCTGGACCGTGCCATCGATCATTACAAAGGTGTCGGCCGAGACAAGGCTCTGTCGGATTTCAACTCGAAAACCGCAGGATTTATTGATCGCGATCTTTATGTGGTCTGTATCGATAGCAAGCGCAAGGTTGTAGCTAATGGCGGATTTCCACAATACATCGGTGGTCCTGTTGATCTACTCCGAGATGCAAGTGGCCACTCGATGGGAAAAGCAATTGAGGATGCGGCGAATAGTGCGGACGGGAAAGTGGAATATGCCTGGCTAAATCCCGTAACGCACGTAACCGAGAAGAAACTCGGTTTCTTCAAAAAAATCGGTGACGATATCTGTGGTGTCGGCGCTTACAGCCGTAACTAGTCAGGCGGCTTCTACAATCAACTCCCGACCAAAAGTAAAGTTAGGCTTTTTGCGTCCTTTCATGTACTTCGCGGCAGTTTGAGATAGCGAAGTGATCAGGATTGGCAACGCGATCGTTGCATCACACGGAACTAACGCTGTGTGAGCGCCGCGTGCCAGCTTGCCATAGACGAGTCCCTCGTCAAACGAGACAGCATTTGACCGCCCGCCAGGATGTGGTGCGTCAGTTGAAATTTGGATTGCGTACTTGTGTCCGTGGTGATGTTCTTTTTGCAGCACGTTTGATAGCGTCGCTTGTTGGATAAAATTTTTGGTTGTACCGCCACCGAGATTGATGATGCCGGAGATCCGTGCATGGGCCATGACATTCATCATGTCGAGTACATCCTGCACGATGTCGAACATGAATTGATTTTTCTTTTCGTAACGTGCGCCGGCAATCCCAACTGCAAGACCGCTGTCTGCGATTGCAGGACAGAAGATTGGCACACGTGACTTGTATGCAGATGTTAGGACGCCGTCCTCGGAAGCAATTTCAGCGAGTTCTCGGCCGAGTAGATGGAGAAACTCTCTTGGTGAATACGGCCGGGTTTGATCGAGTTGATTGGTAAAGCCACCGATCCATTCCTTTGCTTCGCGGTACTCCTCGTCACTCGCAAGCAGATCCCACATGCGTGAAATCTGTGCCGACTCGAGTTCGGCGTCGGTCATGCTCGGATGTGCTTGAAAATGATAACGGCCCAAGGTTTCATGAAGATCATGAAAGAGCATTGAACCTGAGAGGACAAGCACGTCAACGAAGCGATTCTTGATAACGTAGGCGAGCAAGCGGCGCATGCCAGCCGGAATCAGCGCACCTGAACCGGCAACGATAATCGTCGTGTTGTCGCCAAGCATGTCGAGCCAAATTCGATGTGCTTCAGCGAGTTGCCGACCACCAAACCCTGTTCCCTCCATTTTTTCAAGTAATCCAGCCACCGAACGATCGCGATCAACCTGAACGGGACGCGTCGGTGTGGTCAAGTACTTCGATGCTTTTGGTTTTCTCTGAGTAACCATGCAGGTTATAAACCTTTCGAAGTAAAGCGTTCCTTATGATTGCGAATTCTATTTCAATAGTCTGTACGTCTACGTGATCGAGGTTTGACCCCATTAACGGCGAGATAGGTGTAAGCGTCGTAACGGGATTCATAGAATTGGGCGAGGTCAGCTCCTTCAGCTTCACTCAACTCTCCATCCTTGACACGTTGATTAATTAAACGCCGAAAACCGTCATGCAAGAGACTTCGTTCATATCGTGCCCGCTCAGCGGCCGCGCCCACAGTTGTTCCCTTGATCACTTTTTTAATTAGGAAGCCCTCTTCATCAATATGAATATGGGCTTCATGCGGTGCGCCAAAAAGATTGTGGTTGTTACCCATAACTTCCTGGTAAGCACCGACCAACATGAAAGCAAGGTAATAAGGCTCATCAGGATTCAACGGATGGAGTTCAAGAACCTGCTTTACGTCGTGTAAGTCAACGAATTTATCGACAATCCCGTCAGAGTCACACGTGATATCGCAAAGCGTCGTGTATTCGGTCGGAGGCTTGTTCAAACCACTAATCGGCACGATCGGAAACAACTGGTCCAGGGCCCAGTGATCAGGAACAGAACGAAAGACAGAAAAGTTCGTCAAATATTTTGCGCAGAGGAGTCGTCGCAATTCGCCAAACTCTTCCGAGACGTATTTCGCTTGCTGGGCATATTTGTCTGCCCGCTCACAAACATCCCAAAAAAGAACCTCTCCTTTTGCTCGATCTTCGAGTGAGATGAGTCCCAGATTGAACAACGTAAACAGTTCTTCACGATGTTCAAGTGCGTCGTGGTAGTACTCGCGGTAGTTTTTAGCAGTGATTGACTCGCGCAGATCGCCGAGTTCAATGACAACTTGTGGATCATCGTCATCGATTTCGATTGGAGTAATGTCTTCGACGACGGTTTCAATCTCATCAAGAACATTAGTAACGAGTATCGCGTGGTAAGCCGCAAGAAATCTGCCTGATTCTTGAATGATCGTTGGGTGCGGCACATTCTCGTCATCGCAAACTTGCTTGATCGTATAGATGACGTCGTTCGCAAATTCCTGCGCTGTGTAGTTGGCAGAAGAATCAAACGCCGTCTTGGATCCATCGTAGTCAACCGCCATACCGCCGCCGACATCGAGCAACTCGATCGGCACCTTCATCTGATAGACCTTGGCATAGACTCGTGCGGCTTCCTTCATCGCGTTCTTAATTCGTTTGATGTCGGTTAGCTGCGATCCAATATGAAAGTGAAGCAGCTTAAGCATGTCCACGCGATCTGCCACTTCCAATCGTCGAATCACCTCCAAGAGTTCAGTAGTCGTCAGTCCAAACTTTGCTGCCTCGCCGCCAGACTTTTCCCAACGTCCGGAACCTTTGGAGTAAAGCTTCACGCGCATACCAATCATTGGCAGCGGACCTTCGTGGCGTTCAGCTACATTCAGAACATGATCGAGTTCAGTTAGTTTCTCGATAACAATCACAACTTTCTTGCCGCAGCGAGCGCCGGCAAAAGCCAACTCGATAAACTCCTGATCCTTGAATCCATTTAGCACGAGCAGACTATCGCGAGGTTGCTCGAGCGCGAGGGCAGCGTAGAGTTCGGCTTTCGATCCTGCTTCGAGACCAAAGTCGTAGCGAGAGCCTTCGCGAAGGTACTCCTCAACGACGGCGCGCTGCTGGTTCACTTTCATAGGGTAAACACACATGTGTGTTCCCTGATATTCGAACTCTCGAATTGATCGGCTAAAGGCTCGTTGAAGTTTTCGTACCTGGGCGGCGACGAGCTGTGGAAAGCGCAACAAAACTGGTGCAGTTATGCCACGTTTTGCGAGATCCTCGATTATCTCCTTCAAGTCCGCCGAGCGGGGGTCGCCCTCGACTGGTCGGACGATAAGATTTCCCTTCCGGTTTACGTCAAAGTAGCCAGCACCCCAATTTTCGAT
>PSRF01000272.1 GCA_003175865.1 Blastocatellia bacterium | reverse complement strand
CCGATTCCATGATTCGGGTAAACGACTTTCTGGCCGACTTTGAAGCCCACCATGCACCTCCATCGATTTTGAAAAATCCGACTGCGCCGCACGCGCACGTCTAGGGGTAATTGAGCGACGCAATTGGCGTCGGGCCCTTTGTTTGGTAAGTAATTGGAGTCTAACAAGCGCTCTCACAGAGCGTCAAGGTTTTGCAAGCACGAACTATAACGCAGGTGCGGAGGTTCGAAATGAGGTCGGAGTGTCACTCGTCTGGACTTTGGCAGAGAAGTCTTATGAAGTTGAATCGACCCGTTTCATAAGTTCGAGAGCAGACGAAAACTGTCGTCTCGGAAAACTTATTTCAGAAGCAATTATGTACCGTTTGCTGGATTGAAATGACTCGACGTGAACTTATTGGACATGAGGGACAGAATGAGATTTCAAGGAAATACCTCCAACGGCAGTTGGAGGATGATTCAGATCATTTCTACTGCTGACGCAACAGAAAAGTTTGCGCGCTTGCGACTTCAAGTTGAGAGTTGTCACTCAACGTTGTTCGCAAGCGCGCAAACTTTTCGGAGGGGTTGTTACTAGTAGAAAATATTTGAATTATCCACCCAGTCCCGTGGGTGGGAGGGTTCGGTCCGAGACTTTTTCATTAGTCACTAGATTGGCTCCGTTTGTAGCTTCCGATACTAACTCTCCTCACATCACTATCCACACTACGCCCAGTTTCATTAAATTTGGCTTCTCTACGGCGACAACGGCAGCCGATAGTCATTCAGGTTTTGACACGGCTTCAACTCAACGTTGACTTTTCCTGCTTCGGCCGTCTTGCGGATTCTTGTTCGCACTTCGCTGGCATCAGGTAGACGCAACTTGTCATTTGTCTGTGGGTCCTTTTCTCCCACCGTTTGAGCGCCAACGAAGTATTGACCAGGCGGCAAATTGAACAACGAAAAAGTCCCATCGGCCGCAACGTCTGAAACAAAAAATCTCAAAGAATCTTCTGCCTTCTCGCGTTCGGCCGGAACCAAAAAGACCTTAAGATTCGGAGGCGGTTGAGCGCCCTCCGCTAGTTGGAGACGACCGCGGATTGAAGCAGCACCTTCTGCCAGCGTGATCGCTAGTCCCGTAATCGCGTCACCACCTTTTATGGTAGTCCAATGCCGTGCAGAGTCGACGCGCGCGGTGGTGGGTCTTGCAGTTCCGGAGGAGCCAAGCGAGATCGCTTGAACGTACCAGTAGCGTGCAAAAAATTTCGGCGCATATGTGTATTGTCCGGGACGCAAATTGCGCAAAACGAAAACGCCGTCTTTATCTGGAAACGTACTTGACGCAAACAATCTCATATAAAGGGAGGGCGATTCGTTTTCATCACTCTTTGGATTTCGAATCAGGTTAATGACAGTTTCCTGAAATGATGGTCGGCGCTTGTTTTGGCAATCCGGCAGTTTGGAAGACTCCAAAATGATTTTTCCGTTGATATTCGCAAGGGGATTTGTCACCAACTCCAGACCAGTGACGTCAGCACCTTTAACCGTAATGCGTTTTGATTCGGACAAAGCTAGATTTGGTGCTGTGCGATTGTCGGATGGGAGCACCTCTTGGGCAACAACGTAATATTCGCCATCCGCAACACCATAGAACGCAAAACCTTTCCCCAGGGGTATTTGAAAGGCCGTAGCAGTCGGGAACATGCCATCGCCAACGGCTGTCAAGGTAACGTTAACTCCGTTGGTGTTACCGGTTCGGACTTTTACTGTGCCACTGACGGTGCGACCGGGTTCGCCACGGTAGCGAATGTCTGCAGTTGTTTCCTCACCGCTTCGGACAGCGAACTCTGCCGCCGTGTCGCGGCTTGACGAAGGTGAGAAGGTGGGGGCATCGAGATCGTAAAGACCCTGCTGGTATTGATTCCGATTGCCGCCAGCCTGGACAAGGTAGGTTCCAGGAGCCAGTCCGTAGATGCGATAAATGCCGCGATCATCTGTCGATCGCTCACCGGCGAAAACAGCTCCGTGCGTCGGTTTGCCATTTCCATCACGAATTAGTAGTGCGCGTACTGCCAAACCAATAACGGGATCGCCGGATGCGTTGACTACCGTTCCTGTAATGACGCCTCCCTTGGTTAATTGAAGATTGACTGTGTCGCCAATTCGATAGTAGACGGGCTGAGCATCAGGATCTCTCGGTGGGAAAACATAAGTTGGGACAGCTGCTGAAACTGTGTACAGACTGACATCCAGACCCTTCAACTCAAAATTACCATCGGCATCAGTCAAGATCGTCCTGGCCATTGTGAATGAGTTTGCAGAACGAAAGAACACAGTTGCGTTTGAGAGAGGCTGACCGGAATCAGTGACCACTCTGCCGCTGATCGAACCTGAGCTTGACGGTTCGGCAGTTGGGGAGGGCTGTTGAGCTTGTACGAGTCCGGCGCATAACGCGACTAGCGCAATCGTTATTGAGCAGAGGTGTGAGTGCTTGCCATTCATAAAGGTTAATCAGGGCTGAGGAGTTGGTTGTGATGAAAAATCTACAGTAACCGTGACATCGGTAATTGTGTTGTCAGTCAGAGTCACTTGTTGTTTCACAATTCGTGGTTTCAAGTTTGGACCAACTACGCTCACGATTAGATCGTAAGTGCCAGGTATTAGCCCTTCAGATATAAAGTGACCACGCGCATCGACTTGAGTTGGACGCATAAATTGATTCTGTTCGCCAGGTTTACTCAGCCTCAAGCCGATTCTCCCTGCTGGTGGTAATTCCCCGTTAGTGAAACTGACGACGCCACGCAACGTCGCAGTACCATGTGCGACGATTACGCGAAGGCCCACAATCTGTTCACCATCCTTTATTTCAAAGGCGCGAGGTTGAACGACACCGTCTCTTTCGATTCTCGTGACCATCCACGCCTGAGTATTTGGCGCAGTGCGTGAGTAGAGTGAGATGTTCGCCATTCCAGCTGGTAAACCTGATATCGTGAACGTTCCGTCTGGTCCAACAGTCGACGATCCACCTTGTCCAATTCCACCAGGAGCACCAGGGGCTGAAACATAAGCACCGATATTCAGGTTCGTTATCTTCGATAGCGAGGTCCTTTCTTCAGGTTCCACAACAATCACGCCCGAGATACTGGCTCCTTTTGAAATTCTGACAGTAAGACCAGTGAGGTCATGATCGACTACCTCAAAATCCACCGCATCAGCGCGCATGATGTTGTTGGGCTCCGGAAACATAAAGACGCGGTATTTTCCAGGCAACAAGTTCTCGATGAGAAAATCGCCCTGAGTATTTGAAGTGATGACCATGTTCACATACTCCGGACGATCTCCTCTGATTCGTTGGACTCCAAATCGAATATTTGGCAAAGGGATGATCTTCTCGCCGTCGACAGTACGTCCCGAAGCAGTGAATGTTTGCATTGCTGGTCCAAGAGAGATGTCGATACCAGTAGCCTCACTGCCTTCGCTTACTTCGATTACTGTTGCTTTTGACTGGTCGTTAACGTTTGGATAGAAGACCTGTTGATACATCGCTCGGGTCAGAGCCTGTGGTCCCTGGTATGTGTCTTCGCTACGACCAGCGGCAACTTTGTACTGTCCGGCGGCAATACCAAAGATGCGATAGATCCCTCGATCATCGGTTGTTCCTGAGCCCGCCTGATATATGGGGTTGCGTTGATTCTGGTTCTGGTTGAAGCTTTCTGCTCGATAGATAAAAACCTGTTGCTCAACAAGCGCGTGACCTTCTGAGTCAGTGACCTTCCCTGTGATGACGCCGCCGCGGACCAGCGAAAAATTAATGTCTGTCACTGTTTCTCCGGCGCTTAGGACCAAACTGCGCGTTCTTATCTCTGCGGAATCAGTGATGACATAGCCGGGCGAGATCACTGCGAGCTGGTAACTGGAGGGAGGAATGTCCGCGATCCGATAGACGCCGGCTTGATCTGTCGTTCCACGAACGGAATTTTCAAGTGGATTGCCTCCGTCGTAGCGACGTAACATCACAACGATGCCGGTAGCTGGTTTCCCTTTTATTGTGACTTTACCAGTGACCGTTGCAGTTTCTGCCTGGGTATTGGTCCTGGTTTGAGTTTGGGCACAAACACAAACTGCCGCGGCGAATGAAGCAAGAATAAGTAATCCGAGGCGCACGATTGGAGTCATTAACGATCTCCTTGGACGGTGAGAAGCGCGCGCGCATCATACGCTCGGGAACTGCGCAATGCCAACAGAACCACAATCACCTATTCGTTATAAGATTGATTCGACGAAGGGCCGACGACGGCCAAAGGACACGTGCGCTCTGATACACCGTACATTGTTGTCAGCTTAACGCCCTGCTGTTAGGATCACCGCCGCATGGCTCACCTGAAAATCACCGACGCAAGTGGACGCCAGTGGGAGTTTAAGTTCGTCGAGCACGCGATCTGCACGATCGGTCGTGCTCCGGATAATGCCGTGGTTTTGGATGACCCTCGCGCTTCTCGCTATCACGCTCACATCAAATCCACGGACAATGGTTCTTTCACAATCGTCGACGGTGCCGTGATCAATGGTCAGTTGCGACGTAGTGCCAACAAAGTTTTCATCAACGGCGACGCTCAGTTTGAACATCAGCTAAAGACTGGCGATCGAATCACGATTGGCGCAAGCACGTTGCGTTTTGAGCAACCTGCTGAAGAGCGCACGACCGATGTGCGCTATGACGACAAGCCGCTGGGTCATACACAACTTCTCATCTCGGCAAATGACGTGATGAGCACTGTCCTGCGCTCGAAGACTGATGACATCATCCCCGCCCTGGCGCGCGACAAAGTACTGGAGGCCTTGCAGAGAAAAGCAAACATTCTCAGTGCGCTGTATGAAATGAGTAAGACTTTGGGATCCGTTTTTGATCTCAACGCCATCTTTGAAAAGGCCACTGATGTCATCTTTCGATCTACTCCGGCTGATCGTGTGGTCGCACTACTTGCCGAACCGGGAAACAATGGAAACTATGAAGACGCTGAGTTAAATCCGATCGCCGTTCGCGCTCGTGACAGCAAGCTTGAGGCTCATGCCCGAAAACTTTCAATCGGCAGGACCATTACTCGCAAAGTAATGAAGGATCGCGTGGCGTTGTTGTCGCAGGACGCTGCCGCGGACGAACAATTTGCAGGCGTCGACTCAATCGTCTCCCAGGGAGTGCGATCGACGATCTGTGCGCCATTGATGGCTGAAACACGTGTACATGGAGCTTTGTACGCGGATCGTCTTGATCCCTTCGCCGCATTCAAGCCAGACGATTTGGAATTGATCAGTGCAGTAGCGGCGCAAACAGCAATTGCTGTCGAAAACGCGCGTGCTCACGAACGACTCGCGCGCGAAGAAGTTGCCCGCGCAAACTACAGTAGATTCTTACCCGAATATGTCGTGAAGCAGATGCTCGACAACCCAGAGTCTTTCAAACTCGGTGGAGTGAGTCAGACGATCACAATCCTGTTTGC
>PSRF01000248.1 GCA_003175865.1 Blastocatellia bacterium | reverse complement strand
GGCATTGTATATCACAGTAACGGCGATACCGCGCCGCATTTTGATAAGAAAAAGGTCCCGCGCGTCAAGCGTGGGACCTTCCGTGCACTAATGGAGTTTTAGTTAAGGGCGTGGAGGAGTGGCGCCCTGCGGACGCAGCCATAATTCGACCATCAACTCTTCCTGTGTTGCTCCAACAAGCGTCACAATTCGTTTTGAATCAATAGCACGCGTGTTGACGAGATAATCGACAACACGACTTGTGTGTCTCTGCACATCACCGGACTTGCTGTTACGACCGGGATGAACGATCACATAAGCTGTGGCAGTTGGATCGTTTTGGAGTTCAACAGCCAAGTTGTCGAGGCGAGCTTTCTCGTCATTGCGTGAGATTGCAGGGAACTCATCGAACTTACGTGAACTGGGTATTGGTACTGGCATCTGGACAGCGCAACTGGCGGAGCAATCCAAAGTGTAGCCACCCATGGACAGCGTGGCACGCACTGTTTGACCAGCCAGACCAGCGGTGTCGATTTTTATCGAGCTTGTGCCTTGACCGTCTATTATTGTTCCTGCCGAGACTGTCCAATTATAAATGGGAGCGATACTGCCTGAACCCCCGCTCAGGTTCGCACTGAAGGTCAAAGGTCGATCGATCGCGATATCAGTTGGACAACTTATAGAAACAGTCGGACAAACGGGAGGTGCTGGTGGGCACGGTGTCACGAGAACGTTGGTTGAAGAAAATGCCTGACATTCGTTGTCCGAGGTGCCAGTGATGGTTTCAACTGAGGCTTTGTAATAGCCGGGAGCGAGTCCCGCTAGATCCCAGTTCACTGATGCGCCATCGCCGTTAATGTGTCCATTGTTGGTCGACCAGCGATAACGAATTGGATTGCCGTCTGGCGAAGTGGCCCGCGCAATCAAATGAACTACTGGAACTTCTGCGCACGAATTTATTGTGCTTGTGTCAGCGGTCAAGGTGAGAGTCGCTGGCGTGTAAACGGTCGTCCCCTTTGTTTTTTCAATAGAAACTTGCTGGGCAGCTGCCTGGTTCGGCAATAAGCAAACCCCTGCAAGTACAGCTACTACCATATACCCAACTATCCGACTCTGACTTCTCAAAATTTCACTCCTTAAACCCTTAATAAGACAGTGTTTCGTCTGCCACGACCTGAGTAAACCGCTTAATATAAAAATACACACAATTTAATTGTGTTTCCACAAGGGATTCTTGATGGTTGCTTTCGAGTTTGACTCGCCCAGTGAATTCACGTTAGATACAAGGGCTTCTGCGGCGCCATCATTGAACACTAGTTTATCTGAAGAGATGAATTCACGAGCTCTGATTCTGTTGATCTGCGTTCTTCTGGCCGCCGGTTGTCATCGGGGAACGCATTCGGGTACCAGCACGAATTCAGGTGACGTCGGACCAAAGTCTTCGACAAGCGACGCACAGGCGAAGTCATTACTTGAAAAGGGCAAACAACTTTATCGATCCGATCAAGACTCCGAAGCAGCGGATGCGTTTCGGCAGGCTCTGCAACTCGATCCAGATCTCGCTGACGCTCATTTTCGGTTAGGGTTGGCATACGAAGCGCTGAACAAACAGGAGGAGGCTGACGTTGAATACAAGAAAGCCGTTGAGTCGTTCAAGAAGTATCTGGAGAAAAATCCCGACGATGCCGAAGCACACTATGATTTCGGCCAGACATACGCTGCACTGCACCAGTTCAGCGACGCGACTCGCGAATATCGGCAAGCAATAAAGCTTAAGAAAGACGACTCCGACATGTACTACGACCTCGGTGCCGCCTTAACAAAACTTGCGCAATATGATGAGGCGGTAGCTGCTTTTTCAAAGTCGCTCGAACTGGATCCAGATAACTATCGCGCGGCGGACGCACTCGACGAGGCCCGTGAAGGCGTTAAGAGAATTCAGGTTGGCCGTAAACATCAGGAAGATCTGTTGAAGAAGCAGAAAGAAGATGAACTCAAAAAAGCCGGCGAACCAGGACCTCCGCATAACCCGACTCCGGCGAATAATTAGTAGTGATTCAAGGCAATTATGGCTACGTACACGCCACCACCGTATTTCCCGCAAGGCTCGTTAGCCCCGCCAGACAAAAACCGATATCGGAAATTCAAGCTGATTGTAGCCGTGGCAATACTTCTCCTGATTTTGGTGTTAGGTGGTTTTGCTGTCGGAATCTGGTATTTGGTTAAAGTACTTGCGTAGTTTCAACTGCCGCAGTGGGAAATAAATTACGGTCTAACAAGCAGATCCGTCCGTCCTTGCTTGACACAAGTGCGTCGCATCCGTATAGTCTGCCGTTTCGGACACAGAGTCTGAAGTCTACTATGCAACGTCCAGTAGGTTCTGTCGGTGTGGAGGCGTTGCGCGGCTGAAAAGAAATTGAAGGCCGGTTGACAGTTATTGTGGCGTAAATGGCCTGCGTCGTGGCTCGATTTGTTGCCGCTCCAATGCATGCCCGCGCGAAGGTTCACCCTTCTCGTCCAAATGCGACGCCACAGAAAAGTTTTGGCTCGAGGGAAGCCACAATCCGCACCCGCCTGATAGCGAATTCAGAACGTCCCTAATCAAAAGATCTTACAGGGCAGCCGCCTGCGCTGACTGCCGGACTAGTTCCGGAAAGAGGCAGGTAAGCGCCCTTTTGCGCGCTAAAAGCGCCAGTAATTAAGAGGTAAACAGTGCCGACGATAAACCAACTCGTTCGCAAGGGTCGCCAGCAGGTCAAGTACAAGACCGCCAGTCCTGCTTTGCAAAGCTCACCGCAGAAGCGTGGAGTTTGCACTCGCGTTTATACGCAGACGCCGAAAAAACCAAATTCGGCACTTCGTAAGGTGGCGCGTGTCCGATTAACAAACGGAATTGAGGTCACCACCTATATTCCGGGGGTTGGCCACAACCTGCAGGAACACTCGATTGTTTTGATCCGTGGAGGTCGCGTCAAAGATCTTCCGGGCGTGCGTTACCACGTGATTCGCGGGACCTTGGATTCCGTAGGCGTTGCCGATCGCAAGCAGGGTCGGTCGAAATACGGTGCAAAACGGCCGAAAGCGAGCGCGAAATAAGAAAAGGGTGCCGGGCGTCAGGTGTCGGGGCGTCCGGTTAACTGGAGAGCAGATGATGCCGACACCTGACACCTGACACCCGGAACCTATTTGTTATGCCGAGACGAAGAGTAGCAGAACGACGAGACGTACTTCCCGATCCTGTTTACAACAGCCCACTGGTTACGAAATTCATTTGTGGCGTCATGTGGGACGGCAAGAAGTCTTTAGCCGAAAGCATTTTCTATGATGCGATGCGCCAGCTCGGCGAGAAAACCGGCGAAGAGCCTCTCAAAGTTTTTAAGCGAGCAATTGATAACGTCAAACCAACCGTGGAAGTGAAGTCGCGACGCGTTGGTGGTTCGACTTATCAGGTGCCGATTGAAGTTCATCAAGAGAGACGGGGTGCGTTGGCTATCCGCTGGATTGTTTCGTACGCGCGTGGACGTGGCGAAAAGACAATGACGGACCGGCTGGCAGCAGAGATCCTGGATGCTGCGAATAATCGCGGTAACGCTGTCAAGAAGAAGGAAGACACGCATCGCATGGCTGACGCTAATAAAGCGTTCGCGCATTACAAATGGTAATTGGTCCGTCGTCTGTGGTCAGTAGTCAGTTGTTAAGACATCAACTGATACGTGACCACTGACAACTGGCAAGAAAAGGCAATGGCTAAGCACGACCTAAGCAAATTCAGAAATATCGGCATCATGGCTCACATCGATGCCGGTAAGACCACCACGACTGAACGTATCCTTTACTACACCGGCATCACGCACAAAATCGGCGAGGTGCACGAGGGTACGGCGACGATGGACTGGATGGAACAGGAGCAGGAGCGCGGTATCACTATTACGAGCGCCGCGACTACGTGTTTCTGGGAAAGAAACAGTGTCGACCATCGCATCAATATCATCGATACTCCGGGCCACGTCGACTTCACCATGGAAGTAGAACGTTCACTTCGTGTGCTCGACGGTGCTGTGGCCGTCTTTGATGGTGTTGCAGGTGTTGAGCCTCAGTCTGAAACAGTCTGGCGTCAGGCCGACAAGTACGGCGTTCCCAGAATTTGCTTTATTAACAAGCTCGACCGCGCAGGCGCATCCTTCGATCGGTCCTTTGAGTCAATCATTACCCGCCTTGGTGCCAACCCCGTAGCCCTTCAAATTCCAATCGGTCTCGAAGATCAACTCAAAGGAGTTGTCGATTTGATCGGGATGAAGGGTCTGATTTGGAACGACGAGAGTAAAGGTGCTGAGTATGAAGTCGTTGAGATTCCGGATGATTTGAAAGATGCCGCCGCCGCCGCACGTGAAAAGCTCCTGGAAGCAGTTGCGAGCATCGACGACGACTTAATGCACAAATACCTCGAAGGTGAAGAGATCTCGGAAAAGGAAATCCGTGCTGGTCTTCGCAAGGGAACAATTGAATTAAAACTTGTTCCGGTTGTCACAGGCTCCGCATTCAAGAACAAAGGTGTGCAGACGCTGCTCGATGCGGTTGTTGACTACTTGCCATCGCCCCTCGATATCCCACCAGTTGAAGGTGTAAATCCAAAAACTGGTGAAGTCGAAAAGCGTCCGGCTGATGCAGGTGCGCCGTTTTCAGGTCTTGTGTTCAAGATCATGGCTGACAAGCATCTGGGCCAACTGTCATTTGTGCGGATTTACAGTGGCACGATTAAGGCTGGTTCCTACGCCTACAATCCCGTCAAAGACTCGAAAGAGCGCGTTGGTCGCTTGATGCGTATGCACGCAAACAAGCGTGAGGATATCGAAGCGGCAAGCGCCGGCGAGATTATCGCCATTGGTGGTATGAAGCAGGTTACTACCGGCGACACGATTTGCGACGACAACAAACCTGTAGTTCTCGAGGCGATGGAGTTTCCGGCACCCGTTATTCGCGTAGCGGTTGAGCCGAAGACACGCCAGGATCAGGACAAGCTAGGTGTGGCGTTGAATCGCCTTGCTCAAGAGGATCCGTCGTTTAATGTTTCGACTGATCAAGAAACGGGTCAGACGATCATTGCAGGCATGGGTGAACTCCATCTGGAAATCATCGTCGATCGTATGAAGCGCGAATTTGGCGTCGAGGCGAACGTCGGAAAACCGCAGGTGGCCTATCGCGAAACGATCACTCAGGCAGCTCCTGGCAAGGAAGTTTATAAGAAGCAAACTGGTGGTCGTGGTCAGTACGGACACGTCGAGATCGAAATTGAGCCTGCACCCGGCGAAGGTTTCGTGTTCGAAAACAACATTACGGGTGGTGCGATTCCGCGCGAGTACATCAAGCCGGTTGAGCAGGGAATCAAAGACGCGATGGAGCGTGGATTCCTCGCTGGTTACGAGATGGTCGATATCAGGGTGCGACTTGTGTTCGGTTCGTATCACGAAGTCGACTCAGACGAGCGTTCGTTCCACATTGCCGGGTCACTTGCGTTCCAGGATGCAGTTAAGAAGGCGAAGCCCGTGTTGCTCGAACCGATCATGCGCGTCGAAGTTGTTACGCCAAACGATTACACCGGTGCTGTGAATGGCGACTTGAATTCCCGACGCGGTCGCATTGAGAGTATGGAACCGCGCGTCGGCGGTGCGCAGGTCATCACTGCATTCGTGCCGCTGTCGGAGATGTTTGGGTACACGACGGATTTACGCTCGGCCACACAAGGTCGGGCGACCTCAACGATGCACTTCGAGCGCTACGAGCAGGCACCGAAGAACATCGCGGAAGAGGTCATCGCAAAAGTTCAGGGAGTAGCTAGCAAGTAGCGCAGGCTTCGGTCTGTGCTTTTTATTTTGAATGATGCACGGATCGTCCGTGCCAAATAAAGCGGGGAAAAAAGAGATGTCGAAGGAAAAATTTGACCGTTCGAAACCGCACGTGAACATCGGGACGATTGGGCACGTGGATCACGGT
>PSRF01000013.1 GCA_003175865.1 Blastocatellia bacterium | reverse complement strand
ACCTGTTTCACCAACTTTTGGAACGCGACGATCTCTTCAGCTGACATCAACCGTTCAAACTTATAATCCTGTGGCGACGTTGTCTGTTTCACAACCGCCACTTCTTCTTCTTCAGGCAGGTAACCGATGCGCACGTTGAACATGAATCGGTCGAGCTGTGCCTCAGGGAGTGGATAAGTTCCTTCCATCTCAATCGGATTCTGCGTCGCGAGTACGTGGAAAGGACGCGGCAGGTCATAACTGACACCTTGAACGGTGACGCGTCCTTCCTGCATTGCCTCGAGCAGAGCCGCCTGGGTCTTCGGTGGTGTGCGATTGATCTCGTCTGCGAGCACGATGTTGGCGAAGATTGGTCCACGGATGAATTGCATTGCACGATGGCCCGTCGCGCGATCTTCTTCGATGATTTCAGTGCCGGTAATGTCGGCGGGCATCAGGTCGGGCGTGAACTGAATCCGTTTGAACGATAGATCGAGAACACTTGAGATCGTTCGCACCAGAAGTGTTTTTGCTAAACCGGGCACGCCGGTGATGATCGAATGGCCACCAACAAACAACGACAGCAGTACTTGCTCGACCACGTCGTCTTGTCCAACTATTGCTTTGCGAATTTCACGCAGCAGGCGTTCGCGAGCAGTTGCGAGTTTGTCGAGTAGTTGCTCGTCGCTAATGGTTAATTGTTCAACCGCCATAAAGGCCCCTTAAAGTTTTCGATTTTGATTGCTGATTGCTGATTTGTCGGTTGTCCCTCGTCCGTGGTCAGTTGTCAGTAGTCTAGCTCCGATAATAATTCGTCTTATAGGCCCAATTGCCAACCTACAACTGACAAGTCAGACATCAGAAATCGACAATCGGCAATTTCTTCATTGCCCAACTATCTGTAACAATAACTCCTGCGCTTTTTCGTAACGCGGTGCAGCTTCGAGCGCCCGCAATACTGCACGCTTCGCGTCAAGCTGCTGGCCCATCAAATGATACGCGTTAGCAATATTGTAGTTTGCCTCAGCAATATTCGGTGGTTGCAACGCAAGTGTCACCTTAAACTCATTTAGAGCTTGTGCGTAGTCCTTCGATTCCATACTCAAGTCTCCAGCGCGAGCGTGCAGTGCATAATCAAAGGGACTGACGTAGAAACTCAACCGCAAAGCCTCAAGTCCGCGCGAGCGATCGCTGAGACTCAGGCGCAAACGAGTGACAGCCTTCAATGCGTCGAGATTGTTTTCATCTTGTTTTGCGAGTGCTTCCCAGGCGTCTGCAGCCTGGGCGAGATCACCCTTTTGCTCGAGAAGTTTGGCTACGGAGGGGTAGGGATTTCCTTGTTCCGTGTAGTAGGGAAACAACTCTATCGCCCGCCTGAAATGCTTAATCGCATCGTCAACATTACCGTCAGCCGCGAGCAACTCGCCCGCGCGAACGTGCAGTGCGAACGTATCTTCGGTTGCGAGCATTTTTAGGACTTCATCTTTTGATAATGAGGCGACAACGTTCGCTTCCGTTCTTAATGCTGCTGCAAGGGGACGAGTTTTTGATTCAATCCAGGCTGAGAATTCTCGATCGAATTCGCTGTCGCTGAGTTTCAATACCTGCCGCAGGATGTCGGATGTATTTGCTTTGTCGCGATAGAGCGCAAGCATTTTCAAAATTGCATCGAAGCCAAACCGCTCGGCAATAAACTCGCATATCTGGGAGGCTTCGAAGTAAGCGATCGGGACATCTGTCGGACTACGCGGTCTTTGGAAGCCGGCATCGAGATCTGCGATCTTGAACCAGCGACCAGCGACAAGCGCGCGTACAAACATCGGGTTCCAGTCATCCCCCCAACCAGGTCGCGCACGTCGTTCTTCATAGACTGATAATCCTTCCGAGAACCAACGAGGAATGCGGTAGTCGGTCATCTGCAGCGTGATGACGTGCGTGTATTCATGCCAAAGAGTTGAGCCCCAGTTGAATTCGCCTGTTCCCCGGGCAGATGGTGAATCTTGAGCGATGACCTGTCCAAAGCAAACTCCGAGAGCGCCTAATCCCGGTATTCCAAGAGTGCGTACTGCAAAGTCTTCGTGGTTTGGAAACAACTCGATGGTAATCGGACCCTTAGGCGTGAAGTGATACTTCGCGATCAGTTTGGTACTTGCTTCCTGCAGGAGTTCAGCAGCGTAATTGGAAAGAACATCCGATTCGCGCGCGGACGCTTTGATCAGAAAGACCCCACTCTTGGTTTCTTTAAAATCCTGCATCGTGTCGAGCAGGTCTAGTGTGTTCTTGGCCCAGAGGTTGAACGGATCGCCTTTGAATGCTTTTTCGACTTCAGCGCGTCCTTCCTCCATTTGTCCCATGCGCAAAAGCGACATTCCTAAAGTTAGATGAGCGTTCCAGAGTCGTGGCGAGAGTCCAATTGCTTTTCGGGCAAACCCGGCGGCTTGATCGGTTCGTCTTGTGTTGGTCGCGAAATGCGCGAGTGTGTCATAGATCTTTCCGTAATGCGGGCTGATTTGTAGTGCAGTTGTTATCTCGCCAGCGTAATCGCGATCCTGCAGGTACAACGCCGAGGCGGCTTGCGAATGAGCATCGAGTGAACGGGGATTGATTCTCAGTGCTTTTTCAATGTGAGAAGTAGCGGCTTCGAAGTGACCAGCCTCTAGTTCGACACCTCCTTTACAGGTAAGGGCTTCGACAAAGTTAGGATTGATTTCCAACGCTCGAGCTAACTCCGCTGACATCAGTTCGCCACCTTCGAGAGCTTTGTTGAGAGCAACATCGAGATGAGCGCGGGCGCTCTTTTGGTTGATTTGCAATGCGTCGTCTAGAAACTGCGTCGCGTCACTGTAGTTGTATTTCTGGGTGTACAGCTCGGCTGCACTGAGTTGCGCTTCGAGAAATGAAGAGTCCGCTTCGAGCGCGCTACGATAGAGGTCGTTTGCATCCTGAAAGCGCTCAAGGTGGACCAACGCACGTGCAATCCAAGTCAGCGATGGAGCGTCTTGCGGATTTTTTTCCGTGTAGTAGGAAACGAAGGACTCGTAGATTGGCTTCGCTCGATCTTCCTGTCCTGTTAATTCGAGCAGTTCAGCACGACGTAACTCGCTTTGAAGTTTATCTTCGGTCGCTTTCGTCGCTTGAAGCGCTCGTTCGAATTCGGCGATTGCTTCAGTGTAACGGCCTGTGACGGCCAACACTTCTGCGAGTTCGTGGTGTACTAACCCGGCATCAGCGTTCTTCAGCAAATATTTCTTGGCGGAGTTCTCAGCTTCCAGGTACCTTCCGGTTTCGATCAAAGCACGGACGAGACCAGCTTCTGCATTTTGATCCGATGGGCTACTGACAAGTCGCGAGTTGAATAGTTTGATTGCGTTTTCGTAGTCGCCCTTCTTGAGTTCAGCGACACCGGGAAGTTGAGTGGTCTGCGCAGTGACACTTTTCGAATAGAGTGCCAGAAGCGCGCAACCGATCAAGAACCATGTTGATTTCGAATGTCTGAACATCCTCGGTCTCTTCAGTCCCAAGACTTTTCTCACTCTTCAAAGATTATCTGATAAATCGCAATCTGAGTGAGCTCCTCCACGCTGACCATTTCATTTTCAAATTCAAACTCCTTAGGCGAACTGGGTTCTTGTTTTCGTAAACCGTTAAAACGCCTTCGTCACGATCCAGCCTGCTTAATAGTTCGGTTGATCTTCGCTAACTCGATAAACAGTTTCTCAAGTCTTGATTCGTACTCAGCTTCACTCAGATTTCTTTTATTTCCAATCAACTCGTTTATATCACTCTCAAGTCGCTCCTTTTCGCGAAGCAACTTCGCGGTTGCGACGTTTGCCGCAGCCTGTTCCACATTTAAGGAGTCGAGATAGGTTGCCCGTGCCAGCAGTCCATCACCCTCTTCCATCTTTTCGTGTCCAACGCCGTCGCCGTTGTCCTCCAGAAGCGCATGTTCAGTGGCGAGACGACCCGCGCGTGAATAGAATTCGGCCGTTAGACGAGTCGCGTAAGCAAACGCTTCCAGGACAGAGATGTGTCCGTCCTGATCTGCGTCTGCATCTGATGCAGACAACGCGGAAATGAAGAAACCGGGAAAGCGCGTTGCGTTTTGCTCCTGACCACTACGAGTTGCCGTAACAACGACGCGGCCCTTAGTCGAAAGACTCTTGATGAACTCTCCGCTTGCACTCGACATGTTGAAGATGACAATTCGCTTTGTAGGCAAAGCGGCGAAGAGACTGGCGTAGTCCGTTGCGGACATGTCGCGACCAACTAAATTGAATTTCGACTCGCGTCCATCAGAGCTTCCGTGGCCGATGAAGAACACGTAAAGAACGTTGTCAGGTTGGAGCTTTGTTTGTAGCGAAGAGAATGCGTTCCTAACTTCTTCCGCCGTCGACTTCTTTGCACCCTTTGAGCCTGTCTCATTCAAGATTGCCAACTGTTCAGCAGGGAAGCTGTACCTCGAAGTTAGTATTTGTTGTAGTTGCGTGGTCCATTGGTCAAATTGTTTTGAGTAGTCCGGTTCACCTCCTGGTCCACTTATGATCAGCGCAAACTTGTTCTTGTCGGGAGGTGCAGGTTTGGGAGTCGTTGTTTGTGAACACACAGAGACCGCCAGTACCAGACTAACGAAAACAGTGGCGACCCAATTGTGACTCATGTGTATTTACGTTTCAGTAGACTCTCTGCGTTTCCTCTGTGTCCTCTGCGCCTCTGTGGTTGAGTCTAATTCCGCTAATTAAAACCGCAGAGGTGCAGAGAACGCGGAGGGAACGCAGAGAACATCACGCCAGACCTTCACGTTTTCTTAAGAACCACTCGGCACTCAACAACCCAATAATCAATACGAAGTTGATTGGCATATCCCAAAGATCTTTGGTTACTCGCTCCGAGTACGGAGTTTGGCGATAAGTCAGATCGTCAACGAGTGATTGCAGGTTGCTGCTCGTGTAGTACTTTCCGCCAGTCTCTGTTGCTAATCTCTTCAACAAATCAACGTTCTGTGTCGCGCCAAAATACTCGCGATTCAGATCGCTCACCAGAACGTTTGAGCTTGCGCTCAGTTGGCCGAGAGTTGGGCTGTTTCCTCCTAACACGATCTTGTGTTGGCCTAACTCGTCTGCTCTGAATTCACCAACATAAGCATTCACGTCGTTCAGGGTAGTGAACTTAAGCGGCAGATCGACCGTTGCGCCTGAAGGTTTAGTAATATGCGCCGTAGCATGTGCATCCGGAACTGCGTTGTATTTTTTGTCTCGTATCTCTGCGACCACACGAATCGTGTCGTCAAGCGCATACACGTCCTGGGCAGCGCTAATCTCAGTTTCCGACGGCGTGAAACTGACGAGGTACCTAAGCATCTGACGCCAGAAGGTTTCGTGTGCACTGCTCTTGGAATCCGCGCGCATGCGCCAACGCCAGGTATCAGTAGCAGTCAGCGCGAGAGTTTGTCCGCGACCGTAACGTTGTTGAATCAGCAAAGGCACCGCTTGCGAGGAACCGTTTTTCCGGGCCTCAAGCAGTACTGAAGCTCCCGGCTTAACGTTGCTCAAAATTTCGGAGATTGAAATTGGCGGCAGGTCGTTCCATGTTTTTTGACTGACTGCGCGATCGTCGTTGAGACGTGTGATTGGATGTGTCTGACCTGGAACAGTCAGGACCGGTTTGTAAACAGGAGCATATGAGTTCGCCGGATCAACATTTCCGCCGTCGAGAACAACTGGCAGGAGATCGCCCATGGGGGTTCCCTTGAATTTTCCTCCGTCAAATGAAAGTCGTCCGCCGAGTGCGAGCAGTCCACCACCTCGTCTTGCCACAAATGCTTCAATGTTGCGCAGTTGTTCGGCGGTGAAGAACCCCGCTTCGACGCTACCGAGAATTATTCCCTGGTAAGCAAAGAGTTCTTCTTCGGTTTTTGGAAATCCAGTTAGGAGTTCGTTTTGATTACCAATACCCTGACGATAGAACTTGTTCTCACCAGTTCGCTGCAACGACACAATCGAAACGTTCTTTTCATTCACTTGCAGCGCTTCTCTGATCTTGCCTAGTTCCCAACGCGGTTCGCCTTCAACATACAGCACACGAAGTGGTCCTTCGATTACCTGGACGAGTGCGTCCTGTTTGTTGTTTTCGAGAGTTACTTCGCCATCCAGCGGTGTGATTTCAACCGTGTAGCGATGTATGCCTGCAGTGGTCGGTGTGATCTCAAGGTCGACTGCCTGCGTGTCGTTGCCGCGCAGTTGGAACTCTTCCGTTTTGATCGCACGACCATCTTCGCGAACGCCCAGCAGAACTTTTGTAGATCCAAAACCACGCAAGCCTACAAAGGCTTCAATGTTCACGCGCGATCCAACGATCACCCGTCGAGGCAAGTCGATCCTTGTCAGTTCTGCGTCTGTTGGACGTGAGGTGTCACCGAGCCCGACCGTGAACACTCCGACATCGCGCGCGCGTAGTTCTCGCAAAGTTGCGGCGAGATCCGTGGGTACATTCTCCGCGCCGTCAGTAGCAATCACTACGGCGGAAAGAGGCATTCCTGATGTTCGCTTAAGAGTTTCGTTCAGGGCGCCGGTGACATCACTGCTACGACCTTCGCCATAAAGGTCGTTCTGGTCTTTTAGTTTTGTGAGCGTGCCGGAGAAGCCATAAAGATCAGTTTTGAAACGTTCTTCCAACTGGTCCATGAATGAACGTTGGCCCGGCTTGTTGTTGAAGAGTGCTTGTTTGGCTGCATCTAGTCTCGTTGCACCGCCAGGCATGTCTTTTAACTTCATGCTGAGCGAATCATCGACGACGACTGCGACATAGCTACTGCGAGGGACGACCGACGAAACAACGACGACGGGTCGTAACAGCAAAACGATCATCAGTGCAAGTAGCGCAGCACGTAACGCGATGAGCACAGTCGCTGTTCGACGTTGAACTCTAGTTTGGGGTTTGATGTAAACGAAGTAAATAACAACGGCAATAATCGCTACGATGCCGAGAAGAGCAACTATGCCTGGACGCAGGTCGAAGCCAAAGCGGCCGTTTCGAAAGACGGCCTGCTCATGTCCAAACAGGAACCGTACGACGCGATCCATTGGTTAAAGCCCGTCATTATACACGCGTGAATTGCGCGTTGTTGCAGGGAGAAGCTATGGGAGATTAGTAGCGCCGAAACCATTGCTGGTTGCCGCGTTTTAATTGTTGATTCCAATTTCCGATTGCGTTCTCGTCGGTTGTGAGTGGTCAGTTGTCCGTTATAGTACCAGGAGATATAGGACGGATTGACCCATCAAAGACTGACTACTGACCACTGGTTCAGACCGCGGACTACTCACAATTAACAAATCGGCAATTGGCAATCTGCAATCCAATAGTTACACTGCGCACTCTCTCTTCAATTTATGGAACAACTTAAACGAAATAATGTCGCAATTGCGCTGGTAATCTGCGCGCTTTCAATGAGTCTTGTGTTTGACCGTCCAGCTGCGGCGCCGAGTGACGTTGTAGCGAATGGCGAACAGCCAATCGCCGGCACGCTGGTTATTGATGCCAACACCAAAGAACCAGCAGTCGGCGCATTACCAGTCGAGTTTGTTCGGAGTCCGGATCGCGAAGGCCCTGATGGACTCGGTCGCTACTTAATCTCAGTTAACAGTGGCTACGGAATCCAGTTCAACTCCGCTGCCAATGTTGGACAGCAGTCACTGGCTGTTATCGATCTGAACAACCCGACCCCACAGGTTATTCAGAACGTCTACTTTCCTTCACCGCAAAGCGTAAACGTTGGCGTCGTTTTCTCTCCACAGCCTAACCCAGATGGTTCATATCAACTGTACGTTTCCGGAGGTTTCGAAAACAAAATTTGGATCTTTCGCTTTCACCCTGGGACTAGGACCCCGATCACACCAACTTCAGCTGGGCCAAACACGACTGTTGACGCGCCGTTCATAGATGTAACCGGGTTTGCTAATGCTGCAAGTTCACCCCGCTACAACAGCAATCACGTGCCCGTATACCCAACTGGTATTTCAATAACTCCAGACGGCAACACGCTGTTCGTCGCAAATAATCTCGCGGATAACCTTGGCGTGATTACTGATCTGAACGGCGACAGAAAACTCCAAACAATTCCCCTTCGCGGTCACAACATTCAAAACGAGGGAGAACATTTCACATATCCGTACAGTGTTGTGACCACCAGCTTCAATGTGTCGAACCTTTATGCCTTTCCCGATCGACGTCCCGCCAATATCGGTGATCGGTCCATCTGGAAAGTTTACGTCTCTTGTTGGAACGACAGCTCTGTTGCGGCCGTAGAAGTGACGACCAAATCCTCAAGGGTGTCCTACATTCCTGTTGGACGGCATCCAACGTCGATGTTGTGGGATGCAAAACACTCTCGGCTTTACGTCGTCAATTCCGACGATGACAGCGCTTCAATGATCGACACGCGCAACGATCGCGAAGTCGAACGAATCAATGTTCGTCTCTCTGAAAGCGCGCTCAAGGGCAACAGTCCTGAAGGTATCGCGCTCGATCGCACAGGTACGACGTTGTTTGTCGCGAATGCACACAGCAACTCGGTTGCAGTTGTATCACTGGCTCCGGTGTCGCTCGACAATTCCGGGACGAGTGACAGGCCTGCATACGCAAAGCGCGACAAAGATCAGCTGAGTCGCGTCCGTGGTTTTATTCCCACCGGACACTATCCGTCAGCGGTTGCAGTTGCGGCGCAAACACTCTTTGTTGGAAATGGGAAGGGTACCGGGCTCGAGAATTCATCAGTTGTCGTCAACAACTCAGGACGCACACCAAATAGTCCAAACGATCGTTTTCCTGTGGGCACTGGTCGCGGAGGAGGGCAGGGTGGTCAGTACAGTGTATCGCTTGTCGTTGGAAATATTAGTGCTGTTCCCATGCCCGACGACCCAACACTCGCCCGCTACACGCAACAAGTGATGCAGACCAACGCATTGGTTGGAGGGAAACAACCACTCTTTGCAGGTGCGTCGCCGATAAAGCATGTGATTTACATCATCAAAGAGAATCGCACCTATGATCAGGTTTTTGGCGACATTGAAAAGTCCGGCGATGGCTCGCCCGCTGATGGAGATCCAACGCTCGCAATCTTTGGATCGACTCAAGCTGCGGCTCGAACCAGTGGCACGCGTCAGGACATCGCACCAAATCATCGTGCGCTCGCTTTGCGGTTCGGATTGTTTGATCGCTTCTTCGTGAATTCGGAAGCGAGTCCGGATGGTCATAACTGGTCCACCGCGGCATTTTCAACTGATTACGTCGACAAGAGTTTCCGTTGGAGTTATAGCAAAAGAGGTCGTGGGTACGATTTCGAAGGATTCAACCGTCTCCCGGATTACGAACCAAAGCGCAACACTCCGTCAATGTTTGGTCCTTCTGTCGGCACTGAAGATGTCGCAAACTACATGCGCCGCTTTATTCCTTACTTGCACGGTTCTCGCGACGTTGCCGAGCCACAAAGCTTGTATCTCTGGGACGCTGCGGCACGAGCTAATCTCACTTATCGAAACTATGGCGAGTTTGTCGCCACCCTCTCCCAGACAGACATCGACGCTATCAAAGTGAACAAGGAAAAAACCTATCCGGATCTTTCTCCCAACGTTTCCGCATTTGCGACTAAGAAATCGTTGGAAGGGCACTTCAATGATGCGTTTCGTAATTTTGATCTAGATACGCCTGACGCGATGACGGTTGAGTCGTATCAGCAGGCAAAACAAAAAGGCACGAGTCCTTTCATCAGTGGTAGCAATCCTGATGCACGCTTTCGCGGGAACTCCAGGCTCGGAGCTTGGCTCGACGAGTTCCGCAGCTACGTAAAAGAACTGGAGACTAGTGGTACGGATCGAATGCCTAACCTTTCCATCGTGAGGTTGTCGAATGATCACACGTCCGGACTTACGTCAAAACAACCGACGCCGCAGTTTTTCGTTGCCGACAATGATTATGCTTTGGGGTTGATGGTTGAAAATCTTTCGAAGAGTCCTTACTGGAAAGACACCGCAATCTTTGTTGTCGAAGACGACGCGCAGGATGGACCAGATCATGTCGATGCTCACCGATCGGTAGGACTTGTGATCAGTGCTTACAACAGACCCGGGATTCTTGTTCATCAGTTTCACACGACGGTGAGTTTGATCAGAACTATCGAAGTGCTGCTTGGCATGGAACCGATGAACCAACTCGACGCGAGCGCGACGCCGATGGACATCTTTCGAGCGGAGCCTGACTTGAGACCATATCAGGCCCAATTGCCGAACGTTGCACTCGACAATCTGATGAACCCATCGCCACGCGATGCTGCGACGGCTTACTGGATGCGCGAGTCTGAGCAACAGGATTTGTCGCATGCGGACATGGCAGATGCTGAGACTTTGAATCGCATCATCTGGTTTTCAGTAAAAGGATCAACACCCATGCCGACAGTCGCGCGTTTGCCTGCGTTCGATGCGATGCGTCTGGGATTGAAAGAGGAGCGAGAAGAGTTGGCGAGTAATAAACGTGGCAACAGAGAGGATGAATAACTTCATAGTTGATTTTTGTGCTTCGATCGCTAACGCTCACGGTTTCACACTTAAGGAAGAAGTTTTTGAAACAATAAGGTGAATCCCACAAACGGGAGTTTGTGATTCTTCAGATCCTTTCTATGCGGCGAGGGAGCCAGAACTTTACGCGCTTGCGAAAAGAACGTTGTGAAGTTTATCCAACGACTATTCGCAAGCGCGTAAGGTTCTTTGGTGTTCGGCTAGTAGAAAGAATCTGAACTAACTACACAGCCGTGTGTAGGATTCATTTCTGGCAGGGTGGATTTTT
>PSRF01000266.1 GCA_003175865.1 Blastocatellia bacterium | reverse complement strand
CGTGTCGGCTTGGGAGGGATGGGAGAAGTTTACCTCGCTGAGGATACGCGTCTACATCGCAACGTTGCGCTCAAGTTCTTGCCTGCACACCTCACTCAAAACGAGAAATACTTGCTCAGATTCAAACAAGAAGCCCGTACTGTCGCTGCGCTTTCACATCCGAACGCATGCATGATCCATGAAGTCGTTGAAACTGACGATGGGCAAACCTGCATCGTCATGGAATATGTCGAGGGAACAACACTCCGTGAACGGATTCAACGACAACCGATGAAAGTAGAAGAGGCCGTCGACGTAGCAATCCAGGTTGCTTCAGCACTCTCGGCCGCACACGAAGCAGGAATTATTCACCGCGATATCAAGTTGGACAACATCATGTTGCGTCGCGATGGTTATGTGAAAGTTTTGGATTTTGGGTTGGCAAAGCTTGCAGAAAGGAGACGCGGGAGAAATGGGGACGATCAAACACTCCGGTTCCCTCTTCCGGAGTCAGTTCATACTACGCCCGGAATTATCATCGGAACAGTCGCTTACATGTCGCCGGAGCAGGCACGTGGTCTACCTGTCGATGCACGCACAGACATCTGGAGCTTAGGTGTTGTGATTTATGAAGTCCTGACAGGAAAACAGCCGTTCCCTGGTGAAACAGCGACAGATGTGATCATCTCAATTGCCGAACGAGAGCCCTTGCCTCTGTCCAACTCAGTCCCCGATGTACCAGTTGACTTGGAGAAGATTGTTAGGAAGACGTTGTCGAAGGATCTAGCTTCGCGATATCAAAGTGCCAATGAATTACTAACAGATCTTAAGCGGCTCAATCGCGAGTTGGAACTAAGAAGCGAAACTTTACCTCACAGACAAGCCGTTCAAAAACCTGATCCTTCCAGGAAAGCGTCAATTGGTTTTAAAACGAACCCCCTCATTGTTATCGGCCTGGTTGTTGTCACGATTCTCGCTGGATTGGTTGTCTGGCGACTTCTTCGGTCAAGAACAACACAGTCGATACACCCAACCATTAACTCGCTCGCCGTACTCCCGCTGGTGGATATGTCACCTGACAAGTCCCAGGACTATTTTGCTGATGGAATGACAGAAACAGTTATCGCTGGACTCGCCAAGGTCGGCGCTCTGCGAGTCATGTCACGCGGCTCCGTGATGCAATACAAAGGATCACAAAAACCGGTGCCGGAGATAATGCATGATTTGAATGTCGATGGCATCGTACAGGGCTCAGTGCAACGTTCCGGAGATCGACTGCAGGTCAATTTGCAATTAACACCCGCCGGGAGTCATCAACAACTTTGGTCGGCAAGTTATGACCGTGACCTGCGCGAAATCCTCGTATTGCAGAATGAAGTTACACAAGCTGTGACGAAGGCAATCAGCATCAGTCTGACGCCCGGAGAGCAAACACGTCTGACGCAAGCTCGTCAGATGAGTCCAGCGGCGTACGATTATGTACTGCGCGGTCGGTTTTATTTTAATCGTCAAACTAAAGCAGACAATGAGACAGCGATCCATATGTTCGAGCAAGCTGTCGCTGCCGATCCAAACTTCGCGGGAGCATATGCCGATCTGGCCCAGGCATGTGTATGGAGATTGTTCTTGTTTACTCCTAATGAGAAACAATGGGAGGAGAAAGCGTACGTCGCCGTTGAAAAAGCACTCGCTCTAGATCCGGAATCAGCTGAAGCTCACCTCGCACGCGGTCGACTTCTCTGGACACCACAGAATCATTTTCCACATGAGACTGTGATCAAGGAATACCGGCGTGCGTTAGGTATCAATCCGAGTTTGGATGAAGCCCGAAATCAGCTCGCGGTTGTGTACGTACACGTGGGCCTTTTTGATGAAGCAATTCAGGAGGCGGACCAAGCTCTGGCTATTAACCCAAGTAACATCCTTGTGCGATTTCGGATATGCGAGGCACTCCTGTTTCAACACAAATACGAACAGGGTCTCGCCGCCTTGCGCGAGCTTCCTCTCGAAATTAATGCGGCAATCATTGGACACCACATCGTCTGGACTCTTTTTAAACTGGGGAGAAATGATGAGGCGGCCAGCACACTTGCAGAATTTGAAAAAAAATACTCTCAAGATACTGGCGGTTTGTTTACCAGTATGCATGCAGTTTTAGCCGCTTCCGCGGGAGAAGAGCAAAAGGCGGAAGAAATGATTAAGTTGGCTCAGGAACGAGGCAAAGGATTTGGTCACTTCCATCACACGGCCTACGATATTGCATGTGCCTACGCAATCATGAAGAAAAACGACGAAGCGATGAAGTGGCTTGAAATTTCTGCCGACGAAGGATTTCCTTGTTATCCAATGTACGAGCGAGACTCGAGTTTGGATAACCTACGCACTGATGCACGTTTCATCAGTTGGTTAGCAAAACTGAAAGACCGGTGGAATTACTACCGGACGCTGGTCTAAATTGTAGGGGGCGGCACTCCGTGGCCGCCCCCTCTGTTTGACAACCAAGCTTGAACTCTGAATTTTTTATGCTGAGTCTCAGGGGTGGCCACGGAGTGCTAGCCCTACAATTAGTTGCCCCATCGACGCGCGACTGTTAGAACTTACAGTAGCGCTCAACTTTGAACGCGCTAAACTTCTCAGGTAAGGGTTTATTGGAAGTTGCTCAAGGCCTGCGCACTTATCCTCTTAACTTTTCTGAGCGGCAACGCGCTCATCGCTGTCGCACGACGGCCAATCTCTACAAGTCCCCTTCCCCTTGTTGCTAACGATAACAACGCACAGTGCGAACAACCTACCGAACATTTCATAAATATCGACAATACGCGTGTCAGGTATGTTGAGGCGGGTACAGGTCCTGTCGTTGTGATGATTCACGGGAACGCCGGCAGTGTCGACGACTTTGATTTCAAAAGCTTAGGGCTGTTATGTCTCGCTCACAGAGTAATTGCTGTTGATAGACCAGGCCATGGCAAGAGCGATCGACCAGACGGGTCAGCTGCGACTCTTCAGTATCAGACGCGATTGTTGTACCAGACACTTTTGCATCTTGGAATCTCACGTCCGACGCTTGTCGGTCATTCGTGGGGAGGCGCTTTGGCGCTCGCTTATGCTGTGGAGTACCCAAATGATGTGTCGGCAATTGTGCTTCTCGCGCCAGCGGCGTACGCAGATAACAACGAAAATCAATTTTTGCGGGCGATCCTCAAAACACCGGTTATTGGGGATGTCAGCCTCGACGTGGGGAGAATTCTCTTTGGAAAACAAATCCTAAAGAAGGAACTCAAGCGCGCCTTCTATCCTGATGCGGTGCCGGATGAATATCTCCGATACGCCTCTTCTTTATGGCTTCACCATAGTCAGTTGAGGGCATATTTTGAAGATGAGTTTAGCTTGAACAAAGACTTGGAGAAAATAAGCAAGCACTATCCTGATATTCGTATCCCGGTGGTGATTGTGACAGGCGATCATGACAAGGTCGTATCGGCAAAACACAATGCATATCACCTTAACAGTTCAATCAGTCAGTCAAAGTTGGTCGAACTCAAGAACACTGGTCATCAAGTTCCGCAGACCCATCCTGAGAGCATTTACAATGCGTTGACATTAATCTCTAATTCTTCAGCTCTGGGGCGGCCGTCCGTTCTACGATGAAAGTCATTGGCTTAATCGGAGGGATGAGTTGGGAGTCCTCAGCCGAGTATTACCGCATCATCAATCAAACGGTCAGAAATGTATTAGGTGGTCAACATTCTGCCAAGAGCTTGATGTATAGCGTAGACTTTCACGACATTGAACACTTCCAACATGCAGGTCAGTGGCAGCTGGCGGCGCAGGAAATGATCAGCTGCGCCAAAAGATTGGAAAGAGGCGGCGCGGACTTCATCGTTCTTTGCACAAACACGATGCACAAGTTAGCAGCTGACATTGAAAGCAGCGTCAGCATTCCTCTCTTACATATCGCCGACGCTACTGCAGAAAAGATTCAAGCCGCTAAACTCAAACGTGTCGGTCTTCTTGGAACCAGATTTACGATGGAGCAGGATTTTTATAAAGGTAGACTCGAACAACGCCATGGGATTGAGGTTCTTGTCCCTGGTGAAAAGGATCGAGACATCGTCCATCGCGTGATCTATGACGAGTTGTGTCAAGGCAAAATCCTCGAGTCCTCAAAGCGCGAATACCTGCAAGTGATGAAGTCGCTGAATGACGCCGGTGCAGAGGGAACGATCCTGGGCTGTACAGAGATTGGGCTGTTAATTAGGCGTGATGATTCCGCCTTGCCTATTTTTGACACGACGAGAATCCACGCGGAGAAGGCTGTTGAGTTAGCGTTGAGTGATAATTTATAGCGAGTCATCTTTGATAAGACCATAAGCCATTGCTGGGAGCGCAGGCGTCCTCGCCTGCATTGCTTTCAGTTCATTCAAGGTTGAACCAACTCAAGCCAGTGCAGGCGAGGACGCCTGCGGTCCCAGCAACCAGGGTATAACCTGGGCTGGGATTCGCGAACCACTTCAGCGTAAATATCTTGTCCACCACTAATGAATGAACTCACGATCAGTGAAGGTTCAGAATTGTTGCGCCGCGGAAAAGTCTCACCTGTCGAACTCACCTCAGGCTGCCTAGCGCGCATCGAACAACTCAATCCAATTCTTAATGCCTTCATCACTGTTATCCACGACAGCGCGATTGCTGACGCTCGCGTAGCTGAAGACGAAATTCGTCGAGGCAATTGGCGCGGTCCTCTGCACGGTATTCCGATCGGCTTGAAGGATCTGATCGACACCGCGGGATTCAGAACAACCTGCGGTAGTGCGTTGTTTGCTGATCGAATTCCAAATGAAGATGCGGAGATAGTGCAGAGACTCAAGCGCGCCGGCGCTGTGATCATTGGTAAACAGAACTTGCAGGAGTTCGCTTACGGCGGAACATCAGCCTCCAGCCACTTTGGACCAGTCCATAATCCGTGGGACACAAATCGTATCGCTGGCGGATCGTCTGGGGGTTCGGCCGCAGCTGTTGCAGTTGGTATGTGCTTCGCTGCAATCGGAACTGACACGGGCGGATCTATTCGCGAACCAGCGGCGTTTTGCGGAATCACGGGGCTAAAACCAACGTACGGACGCGTGAGCACGCGCGGTGTCTTTCCACTTTCATGGTCACTCGATCATGTTGGTCCACTCACTCGTACAGTAACTGACACCGCTATCATGCTCGATACAATTGCTGGTTATGACCCACTCGACCCAACCACTGTCGATTGGCCCACCGAGAGTTACACAAGCGCGCTACACATAAAAACGCAGTTTCGAATCGGAGTTGTCCGCCAACCATTCTTTGAAGACCTACATCCTGAGATTCAAGCTGCCATTGAGAATGTAATAGCGCTCATCGCTGACATGGGTTCGGAAGTTCTGGAGGTTGAACTTCCTTCTGTTCCGACAGCAGTGCAGGCTCCAGAGGTTTATGCCGTACATTGCAACTACTTCGTCAAGTCGCCTGAGTTGTACCGACCCTGGATCCAGGAACGACTCAGACAAGCCGCGTTGGTTGACACCTTGTCATATGTCCAGGCGCGACACGAACTCGAAAGGGTCAGACGTACAATCAACGATGTCTTTTCGGCTGTCGATCTACTGGTCACACCAACTTCTCCAGTACCTCCAATTACAATTGACGAAGCCTTAAACATGTCACCATCACCAGCTGGTGAACTCTGGTTGAGAAACACGAGACCGTTTAATGCTTATGGAATACCCACTATTTCAATTCCGTGTGGTTTCACTTCAGAAGGATTGCCGATTGGTTTGCA
>PSRF01000254.1 GCA_003175865.1 Blastocatellia bacterium | reverse complement strand
CTCGCGCACGAGTGCAGCGAATGAACAAAGACCCTGTGCATCCTGGTGCGGGTAAGTGGCGCCTGGAGCATCGAAGCCCGTTCCTTGAGTTACCGCCTCCATCGCTGCCACGTCTTCCGCCGGCAAAAACATGAACTCGGCTTCTGGATCGAGAAAACGACGAATGAGCCAGCAGGTTGCCGTGCGATTAACTCGAATTTCCTGGCGCGTGATCCACTGCATAACTACAGTACCTTGATGAAACCGCTAAGAGCGGGCTTGCAGACATCTTTTAACTCAATGGCTCGGGTTAGCTTCCTTTACGTTTACTCTCGTACCTGCCCGGAGTTCATCGGTGCCACGCATCGCCACTACATCACCTTCTGCAAGATCACCGAAGACTTCCACGAGATCCCCCATCGAAACTCCACGTTTCACGTCAACCCACTCGACCACTCCATTGCGAATGCGATCGAGGAACGTTCGGTCGGTGGTGACTGCGATAGCTGAGGCTGGAACGAACAGTGAAGGCTGTAAGCGTTTAGCGGGCCACACAACTTCAGGGAACATCCCGGGCGCAAGCCGCGCTGATTCATTGATAACGTCCACTTCTACTGGCATCGTCCGCGTCTTCTCATCTAAAGTGTGACTGATACGCGCCACCAAGCCAGTGAAAGTCTCTCCAGGATAAGCGGGAACCGTGAAATTGATTCGATCGCCATGAGTTACACCGGCAACATCAACTTCCGGCACGGCAACAACAAGTCTAAGTTTCGAGACTTGCTGAATTCGGAGCATGGGTGCACTACCTCCACCAGTCGTTGGACCAGCAAAACTGCCTGTATCGACATTTCGTTCAGTCACTATCCCGTCAAAAGGTGCCTGAATGCGTAAGTAGGATTCTATGTCGCGTACCGATTTCGCTGAACTGGCAGCGGCTTTCTCGTTTTCCGATTGCGATTGCACTACCGCTTCCGCCGCCCTTTGGTTTTCTTCGAGCGAACGAATGTGAGCCTTATCTGCTTCAACGTTCTGAAGCGCTACGTCAACATCATTGCCCGCGACGACACCTGGTGTTTCTGAGGCTGCTTTCAGCCTGCGATAAGTTCCTTCGTCAGCCGCAAGTCTAGCGGTGGCTTCAGCTCGTTGTTCACGGATGGCACGCACGCGCGATTCCATCTCCAATCGCTGCTCCTTCGTAGCCCCGACTCTCGCTTGGGCCTCAGCAGTATGCGCTGACAGTTCTGGCGCGCTCATCCGGATAAGAAGTTGTCCTCGCTTCACGACAGAGCCTCGATCGACGTTGATCGTCTCAACGAAGCCCTGCACTTTGGGATAGATCGCGACGTCCTGATAAGCACGAAGTTCGCCCGGGAGCTTCAGTTGTCGATCTACATCTTTCGATAGGACATGAGAAACGAGGACGGTTGGTGGCTGCGTTGGTTTATCTTGAGTGTTTGCTACTGCACGAGTGTTCTTATTTCTGACAAGAAACCAAGAAACCACCAGGATGGCAAGAAGGAAAATTCCCAACACCAAAATGATTACGCTTCGTCGCAGTCTCGGATCTAGTGCCCGTTCCCCAATTACGTTTTCATTTGCGCTGTCTGACTCCGTTGTTCCTTCCGCCTGAGACATTCTTGTTTCTCCAGCTATCAGGTTCCCTCAATGCAAAGAATTAGGTTACCTCAAGCGTCCTTGGTTGATTCGGCGGCGTCACTAAGTCGTCAGGATGCAAAGACACCGACTCTCGTCCTACGCGACGTTGAACAATAGCGAGAGTCAACGGAAGGAAAGTGAGCACGGCGATTGTTGACGCACTTAAGCCTCCAATTACAGCTCGTCCCAACGGCGCCGTTTGCTCTCCGCCTTCACCGAGCGCTAGCGCGAGTGGAATCATGCCGGCGATCATGGCAAGACTCGTCATGAGAATCGGCCGGAGTCGTGCCTGAGCTCCTGTCACCGCGGCGACCTCGGCCGACGAACCAGCGATGCGATTCTGTTCAGCAAGGGTTACGAGCAGGATGGCATTTGCAACAGAAACGCCAATTGCCATGATGGTTCCCATAAACGACTGCACGTTGAGGGTTGTACCAGTAAGCCACAAGGCGATTGCCACTCCAACAAGGACCGCGGGTACTGTAGTAAGCGAAACTAATGCTGCACGCATCGATTGGAAGTTTGCCGTCAGCATTAGAAAAATCACTAACACCGCAACAACAAGACCAATCTCGAGGCCGAAAAGCGTTTGCCTCATAGGAGGAATCTGACCGCGAATATTGACGGCTACTCCTCGAGGCGGGTCACCTGCACGTTTCACCGCTGCCTCGACCTCTTTCGCCGCGCTACCCAAATCGGTTCCCGAGATATTTGCGGTGATGGTGATCATGCGCTGTTGGTTATAGCGATCGTACTCACCAGGCATTGTGCCATAGTTGATTTGCGCAACATCACCGACAAGCGGGCGCGATGAACCGTCTGGCATCGCCGGAATGGTTTCGATGTCTTCAATTGATCTCATCCGAGACTGCGGGATTTCAACCTGTACCTGATAAGCAGTTCCGCTCTTTTTATCTAGCCAGTAGTTGGGTTGCACGAAACGACTAGAAGATGTTGCCGCTACCAGTGAGCGCCCCACTTGTTGCATGTTGACGCCCAGTTGGCCGGCGCGCTCGCGATCCACATTGATGTTAACTGTTGGATAATCTAACGGCTGTCCAAATTGAATGTCTCGAAGCGCGTGGATCTGCGACATCTCCGTCATTACTTTTTCGGCAAAGCCCCGGTTAGCTGCCAGATCAGGACCATTCATTGCCACTTCAATTGGCGTCGTTGCGCCAAAGTTCATTACCTGGCTGACAATGTCGCCTGCTTCAAAAGACACATTTGTTCCGGGTAACATGGTGTGCAGTTTCTGTCGCAGCCGCTCTTCAAATTCTGACAAACGAATGTGCGAATTGGGTCGCAGCGCTACTAGAATGACAGCTTCCTGTGGTCCACTGGTCCATAGATAAATGGAATTGATCGGATAACTGGCAGGTTGGGCCCCAACAAAGCCAAGTGTGATAGCAACTTTATCCGGACCAGCCTCCTGACGAATTACCTCGAGTGCTTTGAGCGCGACTTCCTCGGTTCGTTCGACGCGAGTGCCTACAGGCGCGCGCAAGCGAAGCTGGAATTGGCCGGCGTCAACGGTAGGGAAGATGTCCGTTCCCAGTCGTGCACCGATGAGGATAAGGCCGATAGCTATCAGGAGATAAGCGCTAAGGATTTGCCACTTGAAATTCATGAAGCGAGTAACACGCTCGCCGTACCAACGCTGAATTTTGGAAAAGGACTCCGCTTGGTGAATGCCTGGATCTTTTTCACGAAGCAACCATGTCGAAAGAACTGGCACGAGTGTGTTTGACAACACGTACGAGGCACACATTGCAAACCCAACGGCCAGCGACAAGGGAACGAAGAGTGACCGTGCAACTCCTACCAGGAAGAATGAAGGCACAAACACAGCGACAATCGCGAGCAGTGCCAATAACCGGGGAGTAAGCACTTCGTGAAGCGCTTGAAGAACAGCCCGTGCACGGGGTTCTCCCCGATCTAAATGTGTGTGAATGTTTTCAATCGCAACCGTTGATTCATCGACAAGAATTCCGATCGCGAGCGCCAGCCCACCCAGCGTCATGATGTTAATGGTCTGACCTGTGAGCCAGAGGCCGACTAAAGCCCCAAGCAACGCGAATGGGATCGTTATCACCACGATCAGTGAACTGCGCAAGTCTCTGAGAAAAAGCAAAACGACTAATCCGGTCAGTAAAGCGCCAAGGCCTCCTTCAATTACGAGTCCACGGATGGCGTTCTTAACATAATTGGACTGGTCGAACTCGAAAGTGACTTTTATGTCTTCGGGAATGAGTGACTGCATTCGTGGCAGTTCAGATTTGACACGATCAACAACGTCGAGAGTAGAGGCATCGGCACGTTTGATGACCGGAATGTAAACCGTGCGACGACCGTTGACCAAAGCGTAACCTGTGAGGATATCGCTGCTGTTTTCGACACGCCCGATGTCGCGCACAAAAACAGTTGGTCCATTTCCGGTGCGGACAGGAAGACTACCCAATTCCTGAATGTCAGAAACTACTGAATTTGTTGGTGCGATCCGGTTGAGATCTCCAATACGAACATTGCCTGCGGGTAAAATAGTATTGCCCTGAGCCACAGCTCTCACGACTTCTTCGGCAGACATGTGGTAAGCATTTAGCCGATCTGGATCCACCCGGATAACTACTGTTCGTTGATTTCCACCAAAAGGCGGGGGTGCCGAAACGCCTGGAAGGGTGGCGAACATTGGTCGTACCCGGAAAAGTGCTAGGTCCTGAATCTCACCGACACTGCGTGTCTCAGAGGAAAAAACCAATTGGCCCACTGGGACACTACCGGCATCGAAACGCACTACAAACGGTGCTACTGTCCCGGGAGGCATAAAGGCCCGAGAACGTTCGACATAGGAGACCGTCTGAGCCAGGGCCTGACTCATATCTGTCCCCGGATGAAAGTAGAGTTTTACAAGACCGACATTCTGGATTGACTTCGATTCGACGTGCTCAATCCCGGTGATATAAAGAAAGTGATATTCATAGTACGAGACTAGGTACCCTTCCATCTGCGATGGATCCATTCCGCCGTAGGGTTGAGCAACATAGATGATCGGTTGATTAAGATCAGGGAAAATATCGACCGCCATGCGCGTGTATGCAAGGACTGCCCCCAACGCTATAGCGATGACACCGACGATAACGGTGAATGGCCGTCGCATCGCAATGTTGATTAGCCACATATCGTCTCCCTTAGCTCAATCAGTGCTTCACGCTTTGGAGAAAAGGTTTTAGATCTCCGTGAACCTTTGCCGCCAACAGCATCGCACGCCAGATATTCAAGCGTGCGACACGATCATCAATCTCGGCTTGCGCTAACAATCTTTGTGCGTCGGCGACATCAGTTACTGTAGCCAGTCCGTACTTATAGCGCTCGAGTGTCAGCCTTTCTGCTTGCTGCGCAGCCGCCAATGCGGACGGAGTTTCTCTGGCGATTTGAAGTGCACCATCGATTAAAGCCTGGGCTCGAGCATATTGGCCCTTCAGTGCCTCAATCGTCTGCTCGTAGCGCGCGTTTTCGACTGCCTCATTGCCTGCTTCGATATGCCGTCGCGCGCGAATGGAAAAAATATCGAAACCCGGAAACGTCACAGTCATTCCGATTCCATAGTTCGGCGTATTCGGCAGAAGACCATGCCACCCTCCCTCAAACGAACCATCGGTCAGAGCCCCGGTTCCTCGTCCACTCACGGAACCTTGCAGATTGAATCGAGGAACATAAGAGCGAGCGAGAACATGTTCGCGCGCTTGCACAACTTCAATGGCAGATTTCTGGGCGATGGCCAAAGGATGAGAGTCAAACTTTGGCAATTCCATCGATGTGTTTGTCGGGAACTCCAAAAGTGGATCTGAAACGATCGAGACGGCAACGCCTGGTATACCCAACGCTTCAGCAAGTGATGCGCGACTAATCTCTGAGAGTTGGTGGGCGCGCAACAACTGCGTCTTTGCGACAGACAATTCGGCATCCGCGCGCGCGGCTTCCGAACCTGCTCGAAGTTGATTGTTTACGAGCACATGAACCGAGTCGGCGAATGTTTGCGCTCGAAGAATATTTGCCTCCGCTGCACGCACTGCTTGCTCGTTAGTTGCCAGTGCCATGAAAGCATCAGCCACCGACGCAGCAACATCGAGTTCGCTCACGTTAATGTTCGCATTCGCTTGATTCGTAATTGCACGCGCCACATTGACCCCTGCTTTGCGGACACCGAAGTCGAATGGCTCCCATGAAAAGAGTGTTCCTGCCGCGCTACCAAACGTGCTTTCCCAGGACGTGCTCGACAGTACCGGTCCAGAGATGCTCGGAATAATCGATTGCGGTAACAATGCTCCAAACACATTGTTCCGAGTTGCGCGATTTTCCTGGTAGAGCAGATCAAGACGAGGCAAATACGTCGTTTGGGCCAGTTCGATATTGGCCTTTGCGGCGTCGGCCTGTGCTCGCGCAGTTTTAATAGCTGGATAGTTGGCGAGCGCCAGCTCGACCGCCTCGTCAATCTTCAGAGGTGGCGGTGGGTTTGCTGTTTGCGCAGAGACGAGGCTAATGTGCGACAGAGCGACAAGCCAGCACACAAGGATTTTCGCGATATGATCATTAACAAATCCAAGGTACGGGTAAGTGAAAAGGAGTTGGCATCGCGGTGGCAGATGCCCGTCAATATTCTTTTTGTTCACAGGTCACCCTCGGAACTGTTTTGTGTTAACTATCGCTTTCGCTTCGAACTCTTCCGTCGATTCCGCTTTGCACTGCGCTTTCCAGCCGAACGCTCCTCAGACGACGAATATAGACCGTCGAAGATAGCGGCGGTCTGCTGCAGTAACCTTCGGTCGTTTCGTAATGTTTTGCTTAACCCGTTGATGATTGCATTGATACCGGCCGCTTCAAGCCGATGGAATTTGTCATCTTTGAGATCGATGTCGTGGACTATTTCGGCAATTTCACGCAGCGCTTTGTTATCGGTCAGACCGAATCGTTTGACCATCGTTTCGAAGGTGCAATCTTCTCCATGATGGGTAAATTCGGCGCCGAACATGTCGAAGGGAATCGCACCGTCAACGGTCTCACCTTCGGCGACAAAATAAAATCGGGGGCGTTTATCGATGAACTCTTTTATTAACCAGGCTGAAGCCAGACGATCGATGTGCAGGTTCTGTCGAGTCATCCAACGACGACCCTGGTATTTTTGGGCGTCGAGG
>PSRF01000219.1 GCA_003175865.1 Blastocatellia bacterium | reverse complement strand
TGAAATGATTCTTTCAACGATGCTACTGAAGGGTAAGTTGTAAGAAGTCCATGATGTTCACACGCGGCAGCTTATCAGGTTAATAATCCCCAAACCGAATTTTCTTACATCGATAACTTGTAAGCCTGCCGTACGTGCTGCATCAGCGGTTCTCCTGTTGAAGTGGTCGTTTGACAAGGGCACGGTGAAAGCGGACAAAAGATCAAACACTGGACCAAGAACGCCATCAGGTCTCACATGTTCGAGCAACACCACAGTTCCTCCCCTGCGTATCACGCGACGCAATTCTTCAAACGCTTCTGCTGGTGACCGCACTGAACAAAAAACAAGTGTGACAATGGCGGCATCGAAGGAGGCACGCGCGAATGGCAACTCCTCGGCGCAGTTTTGGACCAGGGTAACGCCTCCTGGTCGCTCCTTTACTCGAGCGATGTCAATCATCGCTTTGTTTGGCTCTGTCGCAACACCGTGTGCATCAGAGCGGTAGTGAATGAAATTGAGACCAGTTCCAGCACCAAGTTCGAGTATGCGACCGGTCGCGGGGAGAAGAGCGAACGCCTCGCGCCGGAGTCTGTCAAGAAACCATCTTTCGAGTGGTCTAATCTTGCGGTCGTAGCTTGGTGCAATCTGGTCGTAAGTGATTGGCATGAGGTTAATGATGGGAGCAAAAGAGACTGGCCTGCTACCTTCTTAGATCGATCTTAACGCAACTAGCAGGCGACGACGCCTGCGCTCCCAGCAGTGACGCTCCCATTACTGGACCATCATAATTACCTGGCGCTCGCGTCCACCATCAAACTCACAAAGAAAAATTCCCTGCCAACGACCGAGCAGAAGTTTTCCATCTTTGAATGGGACGGTCACTGATGGGCCGGTGAGGCTAGCTTTGATATGTGCATCAGAGTTTTCCTCGCCGTGACGGAAGCCCATCCCATGTTGCGGAATGAGGGTGCGCAGCGCATGTAGCATGTCGCGCGGAACATCTGGGTCAGCATTTTCATTGACCGTTAGTCCGGCGGTGGTGTGCTGGACGTACAAAACAACGATACCTTCGTCCCTACCCGACTCGTGAAGTTTCTGTGCAACGAGATCAGTTATCTCGACCAACTCTTCGCGTTGATGTGATGTCACTCGTAGTGTGTACATACGAAATGTCCGATAAGCTTCAGCTAGTCGTCTACTCTAACAAGACTAAACCTACGAAAGAATTATTGATCCAATGATAAATAAGACGATCTATTACCCTGATGTTGAGGCCCCCACGCCGACCGACAAGCTAAAGCTCATCGGACATCAATTGATTGATCACGAGCGTTAGTCCCATAAACAAATACAAAACCATCACCACTTCCGAGTCGCCCCAGTTGTAATGGACCAGCCCACTCGTGAAGAATCCAGTCAACCCTCCGAGCGAGCCCAGCGCAATCCCACGGTCAGTCGAAATAGAATTAGTAATGGATTCACCGTCGGTTCCTGTAGCGCGTCGAACGATTCGCCACAACATGCGTGCCCAAACGACGAGTAGCACTAACCACGCAATCAACGCCGGCACACCGCGCTCGAGTGCGATTTGCAACATATCTGAATGCATGTGGCCCATCGGCAATCGTCCATGATCAAACAAACCCCATTCGCGCCAATGACCCTTAATCGAATCCATGCCGACACCAACCACAAGATGCCTTGGTTTGCTCACGAGCAAATCAAAACCTTCTCTCCAAACTGTTTCACGCCAACTCGTTGATTGATCGTTGCGATCGAAGAACCCAATCGCTCGCCTTTGTTGCAGCAAAACAACACCACCAATGACGAGTACGATCGCAAGGGCTGCCGCAATAACCTGCGTGCGGCGAGAGGCGGATAACAACAACATTAGAGCGGCTGACACCGCAAAGCCGGCCCAAGATGCGCGAGTGACTGTCATTGCCAATGCGAAGACCAAGCCAATCAAAGCAACAAACAACAATGCGCCCGTCAGCGTCTGCTTTTTAGGTAAGGCAAGCAGGAGGCCTAAAGTTAGCGACGCTATTAACTGTATAACTTCAGCGTACGTGACCCAGTGTCCAAAGAACCCTGTTGCGCGCCAGTCACGCCCACGCTTCCACCCGGTAATTCCCAGTTGTTCGTTAGCGTCTGCGCCCGACAACAAACGACCGCGAGGTACCTCCAACGTCGGCATCCATTCCACTCGGTAGATTTTGACTTCCGCTTTTTGCGAGTTTGGTGCAGCTGCAAGTGCGGCTGCTAACTCGTCCGCGTTATGAATCCGTTGATTGTCTACTTCCCAAACGATGTCGCCACTCAAGATAGGTGTCGGTTGCCGAACTGTTCGGGTGTGAAAGACGGCGAGTGACAGTGGACTCTCTTTCTTTACTCCTTCGAGTTTGACTCCCTTGCCGAGCGCCAGCTGACCAACAGTGAGAAGAACTGTAACGACCGCTGATACGACAAGCGTGAGCGCTAGGATTCTCACCAATCGAAGACTGCGAACGTTCTCAGCAATGAGATACGCGACTGTGAATAGACTTGCTGCACGCATTTTGCCAATCGATAACACAGGCTGATATGACAGAAACGATGAGAGCCCGCTCAACAAAAAGAATCCCAATAGCGCGTAATCAACTGGTGTGCGGGACAGACGTGGACGTGGATAGAAGGCAAAACGCGCTAGCCACAGGACCATACCCAATAGCCACGCTGATTGACTCGCGGCGATCGAAACAGGCGCAGAAAGGGCGATGAGGAAGACACACCCGATAATGGCACGGTCAAGCCATTTTGTTGCGGGAGTTGTAAGTTCGTCGTCTGGAGGAGGCATCAAAGTAATGTTCGATAAGCTTAGCTTGTCGTAACTTCGCAATAATCCAACATCGGGTACCTGATGGACTGTGAATGGGATGATATCAAGCGTAACGACAAACTAAAGTTTATCGGACCTGGTTCTTTCACGACGAGCAAGAACTGATTAGAATGGCGGCGTTCTTAATATATTCCATCCTCGAGGAAATTCCATGTACAAAGTTGCTCCGGGTCTGGTCTTGTGTCTGCTTGTATCATCGCTCGCCTTGTCGCAAGGGGCGCAGTATCTCGATCGAGTAAAAGCGATCCAATCTGACCCGCAATTCAGTACAGCGAACGATTACATCGACAAGAACCACGACTCAATTCTGAAGGAATGGATAGCAATCACCGAGATCAACGCACCGTCCAAGCAGGAGCAGGAGCGCGCCAAGTACATCGAGAGCTTGCTGCGAAAGTACAAGTTACAGGACATTCGTTTCGACGCGGCAGGCAACTTAATAGGGGTGCGGAAAGGAGTCGGCGGTGGTCCAATCACCGTTTTCGACGCGCACATGGACACCGTGTTCCAGCCAGGCTTGAAGATCAAGGCGACAGTGCGCGACGGCCGTGTTTATGCCCCTGGAATTGGTGACGACACGCGTAACATTGAAGCGTTGCTGACAACAATACGGGCCCTTGATGCTGCAAAAATCAAAACAAAAGGCGACCTGGTCTTCGTTTTCACGACAGATGAAGAGGCGGGCATGTCTGGCGCCAAGTTCTTCACGAAGGAGAACAAAGGAAAAGTTGATTATTACGTCGCGCTCGATGGTGGTTACGAAGGGTTCACATATGCCGGTATTGGAATCAACTGGTATCGTCACCATTTCATTGGACCAGGTGGTCACACCCGTTCACGTACACCGCCATATTCAGCGACGTTGCCTTTGTCGCGAGCGATCAATCGGATTTACGAACTGAAAGTCCCTACGAATCCATCTTCCAACTTGAACATCGGGATGCTGGGTGGCTCCGAAGTCGTGAATGCGAAAGCTTCGGATGCGTGGTTCTCTGTCGATCTACGTTCAACTGACAACGCCGTTATTGCAGACCTTGAGAAGAAGATTGCCGCGATACTGGATGAAGAAGCAAAGCGCGTCGGTATGACGGTGAAGACGGATTTAATTTCATCATCGCCAGCGGCTGTGTTGCCGGGAAATCGCGACTCGGAGTTGGTAAAGATTGCAGAAGCAGTGCATCGCGCAATGGGATTTGAACCGCCAATCGGGAATGCTGGTTCGAACAACTCGAGTGCTGCGCTCCTACAAGGAATTACTTCAATCTCGACCGGCGCTGGTCCATGCAATGATTCACACGCCTTGACAGAGAACTGTGAAATAGAACCTCTTTACAAGGGAATTAAGAAGATGCTTTTGCTGGAAGTCGCACTAGCCGGACTGGCGAGTGATCTCCGATAGGCTTCAGCTTGTCGTAACCTTTCAGAATCATTGAACCATAGATGGCGTCGACGGTGGACGCCACCTGTCTTAACGACAAGTCGAAGTTAGTCGAATATTAGAATCCTTCGCCGCCGAGCATGACGAAGCCGGTGCGAAGAATAATTTTCAGATCAAGCAACAACGACCAGTTCTCAATGTAGAACAAGTCAAGCCGGACCATCTCCTCGAACGGCAAACGATTTCTCCCTGACACTTGCCACAGTCCAGTGAGGCCCGGCTTCATGTCCAAACGCTTTCGATGCCAGACCTCATAGGCCTCGACTTCGTACGGAATTGGTGGACGTGGTCCAACAACGCTCATGTCGCCCATCAATACGTTGAATAGTTGTGGCACCTCATCAAGGCTTAAGCGACGCAAGTATTTTCCAACACGAGTGATGCGCGGATCAGCAAGTATTTTGTAAGTCGGTTTGTCTTGATCGCCCAAATTTGCTTCGGCGCGGCCAGCAATGAATGCGCGTTGGTATTCCTTGTGTAGCTCCGGATCCGCTCCAGCCCTCATCGTGCGAAACTTGTACAGAAGGAAGAGCCGCCCATCCATTCCCACACGGTCTTGTGTGTAGAAGATAGGACCCTTTGAATCGAGTTTGATAAACAGTGCGATGAGAAGCCAGATAGGAAAGAGCAATGAAATCGCCAGACCAGAGAGAAGGAGATCGGACGCGCGCTTCACCAGTCGTGCGCCACTGGAGAGCGGCTCACGAAACAGGCGAATCATTGGCAGCACGCCAATCTGATCGATTTCAGTTTTGCGCGGCAGGCAATTGAACAAACTCGGCGCTATGCGAAACTCGACACCACGCCGTCGACCACACCGAATCATCACCTCGAAAAGCGCGTCGCTGTTGACTTGTGGGTCGGCTATGATCACTTCATTTGCGCCGGAATCACGAATAGCATCAGGCAGTCCACTGAGGTCACTCACAACCGGAACGCCTTCGTACGTGCTTGTCCCCCCATTGTTTGTAATGTCCACAATGCCAATTACGCGATAACCAAGTTCGGGGTGTTCACGCATTTCGCGTATGCAGAAAGAAGCTTCTGGACCACGTCCGACAACCAGCGTCGGGATTAGATTAACCTGACGCCGCCGCACAACGATCTGAACGGTACGCATCAGGAACCTGACAGTCCCGATAGTTACAAGTGCCAATACAAAGTCGTATACAAAAACACCACGCGCGTAAGAGAAGGCGCGAAATGTAAAACCACCGCGATACAGGAAAGCGGCCGCCACAATTAGCAGCGACCCGATCGCGGTCGCTTTGAAGACTCTTAATCCTTCGTCGACAAATGAAAACTCGCCACGAATGCGATAGAGATCGACGTAACGTAGAGTCAGCAGGCGAATGCAAACGACGAAGATCAAAAGCGCTCCGTACGGTGCGAATTCTCGACTCCATGCGAACGTTTGGTTTGAAAGAAAAGCAGACGTGTGTTCGCGGACCGTGAATGCTGCGATGAATGAGAACGCTGCGGCCAGAGCGTCGAAAATTAAAAGCGCTCCCTTTACAGTGGGAACAATCCAACGAGGCGCACGTCCGGGAACACGCACATCGCTGGGTTCCAATAGCCTGGTTTTCTTCCGCTCAGCTCGCATTTGAGAGCAACTGTTCCCAACTACAATGAAAGATCAATCGGCAATTGGCAATTGAAAATTGGCAATCTCTGGCCTACTCCAAGATCAGACGGACCACTTCATCGATAACCTCTACGGAACGCCGCGGATTCAATGGCGGCTTTTTTACTGGGTTTAACGCACGGATGTCGTCAGCGCTGATAATTCTTTTCAGACGTCCTTCCTTCATTAGCTGTTCGTCAACTGCGGCCCACTTTCCAGCGTAGATGCTGGCCGCGGGAACACCAAGTGCTGCTGCTTCACGATTGATTGTTCCACCAGCACTTATCACGAGGTCACTTGCTGCAATTAGATTTGAGCCGTCTAGTGGTTTTGCCGGGACGATTAAGTTCTCGGCGGCGCGCTCAGAATAAGTCGCGCGTTGTGACTCATTTCGTGGCAACAAGACGACACGAACATTCTCGTTCCCAAGTAGAAGAGTTAGTGCTTCGTCAAACAACTTGTTTTGAAAACGATGATAAAGCGCGTCATGTGCAGGTGGCCGGACCAGGATGATGACATTGCTCATGTCGATCCCAAGTTCAGTCAACTTCGCCTTAAAGTTGGGATCAGGAGTGAAGTCGGCGAGGTAAACATCTTCCTTGGTCCCATTATAACGGAGGACCTTTCGTGAAGAAGCACCGTAACGACGTAGACGCTTCGCAGGAAAACTCGCGGGAACAATCAGCCGTGAAGTCAGGCGGAACGCCAGATGGTTCGCGGGTTGATATTCGTAGTCCATCAGCGTCACGTTTTTGATACGCAACGCTCGCGCGGCGAGAATCTGCGAGTAGGAATTATGGCTGATAGCCAGGTCGAAATTTCGTTTGCGTGCCCACCCGGCGAGTTGCCACGCGCGATTCATCAAGTTAGTCGCTTTCGCAGAGACTTGACCTCCGCCATGACTACCGACGGCATGCGTTGTGAGACCGGCTGCGGCCGCGAGTGGTAAGGTTTCAGCGAAGTCACGAGCCGTTGTTTCAACTTCGTGACCTTGAGTATTAAAGCGACTAATCAGTGCTTTGAAGAAAGGAACGTGCGGCGAATTTGCGAGGTCGATCCACAGTCGCATGGACTTAAGTCAGCATCTACAGATCCAGTTCAACTAACGCTCCACGATTTCGCAGCGATTGCTCAGCGGCTTCAATCATCTTCACCATTCGCAGTCCTGCTGCGCCATCGGTTTCAGGTCGTGTACCGTGTTCAATGCAATCTGCAAAGTGAATTGCTTCGGTCTGAAGGGCCTCGGTATTGTCGAGTCGTGGAGCATACATGTCGCCGGAACGATAACTGACCAGCATTCTGTAAACATCCTCAGGTCCCGGACTGACGGTGATGCCTTTATCGTAAACTTTGAGTTTCTCACTGGGCTCAAGATCGTCATAGAGAATCATCTTCTCGCTACCGCCGATTAGGGTGTGACGTACTTTCACTGGCGTTAACCAGTTTACGTGGACGTGTGCGATCTCAGCTTCTTTAAAGAACAAGGTTATGTACGCAACGTTTTCCGGTTGTCCTTGAACGTGGCTCATCCCGGTTGCCGAGATGGCAACGGGTCTGTGAGGCAGGACGTAATCCATGATGGACAGATCGTGAATAGCAAGATCCCAGATGACATTGACGTCATGCTGGAACAAACCGAGGTTAACGCGCACAGCGTCGTAGTAATAGATCTCGCCAAGATCCCCTTTCGCAATTAGTTTACGCATCTTGCGAACGGCGTCGGTGTAAACGAAAGTGTGATCGACCATCAACACTAGTTTGAGTTTGGCAGCCATCTCAATTAGGCCAGCGGCGTCTGCCGAGTTTGCCGCCAGGGGCTTCTCGACCAGTACATGTTTGCCGGCTTTGAGCGTCGCCATTGCTAGTTCGAAGTGTGAAGAAACGGGAGTCGCAATTACCACCGCGTCCACAGTAGAGTCATTGATAAGTTCGATTGGATTCTTAGTGGCTTTGATGGACGGGTAGAGTTTGCGCAGAGGGGACAAGCGCTCATCTTGAAGATCGCAGACAGCGACAACTGACGAACCCGGCGCAGCCATGAAGTTGCGCACAAGGTTTGGTCCCCAATATCCGTAGCCAATTACACCAATTCGAAGCATATCTAGTGTCCGATAAGCTTTAGCTTGTCGTTCAGTTTCGCAATTTCGACCCAAGATTTCTCTTCGGTCGAATGACTCCCAGGCTCACGAAAAGCTGAAGCTCATCGGACATCTGCCACCTTTCCTGTGACACGTGCAGGAACACCAGCGACTATGGCAAAGTCTGGTACATCTCTTGTCACCACCGCGCCGGCGCCCACGAGCGCACCCTCGCCAATTGTTACTCCGGCGATGATCGTGGCGTTACTGCCAATACTCGCGCGTCGCTTCACTAAAGTTTTGACAACGATCCAATCAGCGTCTGTCTGTGGTAATCCATCGGGGTTCACTGCCCGTGGATAGATATCGTTGGTAAACATTACGCCGTGACCAACAAACACTTCGTCTTCGATCTCGACACCTTCGCATATGAATGAGTGCGAGGAAATCTTGCAGCGTTTGCCGACACTGGCATTCTTCTGGATTTCCACAAAGGATCCAACCTTCGTCTCCGCACCAATCGAACACCCGTACAGGTTGACGAGTTCAGGATGAAAGATGCGAACGTCAGGTCCAAGTTTTACGTCAGAAGCAATGGGCATGTTTTATGTGCGATAAGCCTTAGCTTGTCGTTATTGTTTCCTGACTTTGGCCGCCGCGATCCTCCAGTAAACGTGCGAGAGCATACAACATCCAGGCCTGACTCCAGCGCATGTATGGCGTCTTCACCGTATAGAATCTGCGACGCTGATAATAGAAGAAACCCTTTTCATCGCGCAGATTTCGAATGGTCCAATCGGCGACTTTTTCAGCCAGCTGGGCCGCATTTTTATCTAAAGACTGGAGTTCGAGAAACGTAATAATGGCGCTTGCGCCAGCATGTGCGTCTGCAGGATACATGTCTTCCGCATAATATTTCGGCCAACCATCAGCAAGAAAAAAGTTTTTCTTCCAATACTTATATCCACGCTCAAGCGCTTGCTGAAACTCCGGACCCAATGAGCAACGCTTTATGATGCGCGACAGCGAAAATAAGATGAAAGCGGTGTGGAAATTGTCAATCCAGGATTGTGCTGGTTCTGTTCCGTAGGTCCAGGAGCCATCGGACTGCTGGCGATTAATGACATAACGCGACGCACGTTCGGCCAAGCACAACAGTTCGACCTCCTTGTCGATTGTGCCGACCTCCGCAAGTGCTTCAGCGGCGAGCAGACTTGCGTTGTAGATTTGCGTCGAACTCAGTGACGAATAACTGAAACAGAGCTCATCTTCTGTCGACCAGCTTACAGCAAGGTCGCTTTTGATCCAGTGACAAGCTTCTTGAGCTGTCTTCAGGTAGATGGGATCTCCTAGAGTGTGAGCCGCATCCACCAAGGCACGTACTGCGAACGCGGTAGGCACGATCGTTGGGGTTCCTTGAGGAGCGAAGAAATTTCGGCTCTGCCAATCAAAGTTGTAACCCCAGGCCGTACCACAACAGACATTCTGCCCACTGTCGATGTCAAATTTCATCGATAACAATGCGTCCAACATCTCACGCGCGGCTTTTTCCGATTCAAGAGTTTTGACTCTTCGATAATTTGCTAACAGGGCTAAGGCAAACAGAGCGATGCCTTTTGAGTTGCGTTGACGGGGAACACGAGCAATTGTTCGTAGATCAGAAGGTGAGCGCTTTATGAGTTGCGTCCAGATGAGTCGCGCGTTGCGCGATTTTGCTAAGGGAGTTTTTTGGAAGAGGGAACTGTTGAGCGCATCGAATGGATCGTGACCAGTAAAACCGTGAGCTCGACACCATGCGAGAAGGTCCGTGAAGGCATTAAGAAATCGATCAGATGTCAATGAATCGTTTTGATCGTTCAAGGTCAATTGGTAAACATTAAGACGGCTCCCTTTAGTAGCCTGTGATTGAAAGACTCAAGCTCTTCTGTGGGACCGCGTACGTGTCGTGCGCTAACTACGGTATTTGAACGCTGAGAATTAACAGGTCTTCAGTTAAAGTAGGCGCACGAGACGTTCGCGGTCCGACAGAAGAGCGTGATTCAGACTCGCGGGACTACTGAAGGATACGTTTGAAGAAATTCACTTTTGGGTTTCTACCGACGTTTCAATTCTCCTCGCTGTTTCAATAAAGCTCTCGTGCCATAGTTCGAACATCAGCAGTGTCCAAAGCAGTTTGCGATGATTTGCGACGCCCGTCTCGTGCTCATATTGTAACCGCGATACAAATTCAGGATTGAACACACCGGCGCGTTTTACTCTCTCCGGTGATAACAAATCTCTCGCCAAGGGTTTCAACTTAAACTTGAGCCATTCAGCAACGGGAACACCAAAGCCCTTCTTGCCGCGACGCGTCACAAACGGTGGCAATAAGTCCGCCACGGCCTTCTTCAAAATATACTTCGTCTTGTGCCCTCGCAGCTTGTAGTTGAGCGGCAGCGACGCCGCGAATTCCGCCACACGCGGATCAAGAAACGGCGCACGCACTTCAAGTGACACGGCCATGCTCGCGCGATCAACTTTCGTAAGAATGTCTTCGGCGAGGTACAGACGAGTGTCGATGCTCTGCATGCGCGTGACGAGATCAAGATTGTCACACTCTTCCATTAGCACGCGCGCATCACGATAAATGTCGCTGTCTGTTTCGTACAGCACTTCAGGTGTTAGTAACTGTTCCTGCTCGACTGGCGTAAACGATCCGAACCAAACGTGATGTCGTGCCACGGTGTCGAATTTGGCCCCCGTCACGAATCGCGTAGCTTTGTAATCAAGGGATAGGTTTTTGGTCTTCACTGGCAACAAGCGAATCAGCTGTTCGACTGCTCTTCTCAATGGACCAGGCACTCGTGTGTAGATCTCAGCCCAACGATGCCCCGCATACATTGGATAACCGGCAAACAGTTCATCTCCACCATCTCCACCTAGTGCAACCGTTACATGCTTGCGTGTGAAGCGCGATAGTAGATAGGTCGGAACGAGCGATGGATCGCTGAATGGTTCATCCATCCATGCACCGATTTCACTGACAAGATTAGCGGCGAGGTTTGCGCTTAATCGTTCCTCGTGATGATCGGTTCCCAGGAACTTGGCGACGCTCCGTGCATAAGCTGACTCATCGAACGAAGTTTCAGCGAAGGAGATCGAAAAGGTTTTAACTGCTTCCGAGGAAGCCCTGACAGCCAGTGCAGCAACTGTAGATGAGTCCACACCACCAGAGAGCAGCACGCCGAGTGGTACATCAGAAACCAATCGCATTCGAACTGAATCGGCTAATAACTCGCGAAGTGCTACAGCCGCTTCCGACTCCGTTGGTACTGGTGTTTGTGTTTTATAACTAAGACGCCAGTAAGGTGCGACGGTGATTTTTCCATCTTCGAGAGTCAGTTGATGCGCCGCCGGCAGTTTGCTGATTCCTGAATAGATCGAAAGCGGTGCGGGGACATAGTCAAACGAAAGATACTGTCGTAATGCTTGCAGGTTGAGTGACGGACGAACAGCAGGGTGTGCCAGTAGCACTTTCGGTTCCGACGCGAAAAGTAAGGTGTTGTCGAAGACGCCCCAGTAGAGTGGCTTCTCACCGAAACGATCGCGTGAAATCAGTAGACGCCGACGTGTCGCGTCCCATAAAGCAAACGCGAACATCCCATTCAGATGGTCCACCATCTTGTCGCCGTATTCTTCATAGAGATGTGGCAGCACTTCTGTGTCGGATGCACTGCGGAAGGTGTGGCCGCGTTTTTCGAGTTCTCCGCGAATCTCCCGATAATTGTAGATCTCGCCGTTGAGGACGACGGCTACTGACTTATCTTCATTAAAAACTGGTTGCTCACCTGTTACTAGATCGATGATGGCGAGGCGTCGCATGCCGAGTGCGGCGCCAGTTGTGACAAACAGACCTTCAGAATCGGGCCCACGATGGACCATGCGCTCGCACATCGCGTGCAGCAGTTCTTGCGCGCCGTCAAAGGGAGGTACGCGTGAATCGAGATTAGCCCAACCTGTTATGCCACACATAAGACATTGCTGATTTTCGAATGCTGATTGCCGATTGGAATTTTATTGAGCTGTCTAGTCCAATTACTTCCGTGTGA
>PSRF01000418.1 GCA_003175865.1 Blastocatellia bacterium | reverse complement strand
CAATGCAAGTCGCTCGTAAAGTTTGCGAGCCTCAACCGAGCGTCCTACATGCTGCAAGGCAACTGCTTTGTAGAAGTAGTTCTCTGACCATGGTTCTTCCGGTTGCGAAGGAGGGTTTAGCTCTTCTTCAGCGGCTCGTTTCCACCATCGTTCAGCTTCATCACGTTTGCCTCCTGCTTCATACTCACGGGCAGCGGCAACATAAAATTGTGCTTGCGATTGCATGGCAGGTCTTCCAACTCCAAAGTTTCGCGGGAATTCTGTGACTGCTGCAAACTCAGTTGCAGCGTGCAAGTGATCACCAGTGTCTCGATATTTGCGCGCTAATCCGAGGTGAGCTCTGCGATAAAGGCCCAGAGCTGCATCTTCACCTTCACCTGATGTAAAGGTCGTCTTGCTGAGTAGGTTAGCCGCCTCACTGAACCGACCCGAGTCAACATACGCACCTGCTAACGCTTGCACCGCACCAGGTTGAGCACGAACAGTCTCAGGGGCTGACTCCAGTAATTTCACTCGCTGGCCAGTGGCTCCCATGTCAGCAAGTAACCTGTCGAACTCAATGTAAAGACGGAAATCGTTAGGCGAGTTGGTGATAGCCTGTTGGTACTGGATCGCCGCCTCATCTCGTTTTTGCGCAGTCAGCCACAAAGCTCTCGCGAAGTTTCGATGCGCAACTGTGTTTGTAGGATCGAGTCGGATGGCGTCACGCCACGCTTCGAGCGCCTCTTTGTCACGGTTTTTTGAGGCCAACACATTGCCGAGATAGTAAGCAGCTCGCCCATCAGTTTTGTTCGCCGCGAGGGCCGCGCGAAGAACATCGATCTCTTCGACGCGGTGCGGAAAGACGAACGATGGATCGCCTTTCATCGCTAACGCATATTGAGCTCGAGCGCGGTCTGAATTTCCAGTCTTGTCATACAGGTATCCAAGCGTGTAGTAGAGCATCGGATGAATTCGCGACTTATCTACGTCCAGGATGCCGGATGGTCCATGCTTGATAGCGTCTTCAATTACATTGATCGCTTCCTGTTGTTGACCAACGGCGACATAGTCAAAGGCTAGTTCAAGCACGGCATCTGGTTCACGCGACAAAAGGTGTTGAAGTTCACGGGATGCGGCGCCGGCTTTTGTCTCGTTACCAATTGCCTTGCTCGTTAGTAATTGTTCGTGAAGGGCCAGATAATCAATCGGCGACTCGTTTACAACTTGATCGATTCGGGCTGCCGCGGATTCCGAATTTCCATTCAGACGTTCAGCCAACGCGAGAACCGTCCGAGCCTTCAGGTCTCTCGAATCACGCATCACGCCTTGTTCAAGATGTTCAATCGCCTGTTTGTAATCGCCTCTCGATAGCGCAATTTCTCCAAGGACATATCGAGCGAGCGATTCGCGATAACCTGATCGCACAAGCCAGATCAGGTGATCTTCCGCTTCTGAGGTTTGGCCTAACGCACGCCGCACCAGTGCAAGATAGTAGTGTGCATCGCCGGCATCTTTGTTTCGCACGAGTGCGGCTTCCAGATGCTCTGCGGCCACCTGATATTCACCACTTCTATAAAAGGAGAGACCTAATGCGATGTGCGCAGGTGCAAAAAATGGATCGCGCTTCAGCGCGTCGAAGTAAGCTTCACGAGCTTCGCGTTCTCTGCTCTTCTTATCGAACGCAAGTCCCTCCACATATCGCTGTTCAGCGCTGGATGTATTCGTTGGATCAGGAATTGGACGCGTGGCGGGTTTGAAATCTGAGTTGTCATCGACTGGTGAATCTGTTCGGTACTGGATCAGCACTCGGCCATCTTTATTTTTGAGAGTCACTGTTAATGGTTTGCCGACTGCACTCGCTGGCAGTTCGATCGTGGTTGTAAAAACCTTTGCCGGATCTAAGTCAACACGAGAGGAATGTAACTGCTTTCCACTACCCGCCAACGTCAACTCAGCTTGATTAAAACGTTCGTTTGATGCGACTGAAATGATTGCCCGATTACCTTGTGGATTGATTCTTAGGGCAGCATCGCCGGTGGCTTCGTTCCACGACCCACCCATTTGACTTACTCCAAACCAATACTCAAAGAAATGTTCGACGCGATGAGGCGCGATGAACTGATGTTCCATTTGTGTCTCAAAGCGTCCACCTTGAAACTCGACATACTGACCTCCCGCATCCGTTAACTTATCTATCCAGATGTTGCCGTTATCATCTGTGCCCCACGTCCACGTTTTCTTTCCGGGCAACTCAGTATGATCAGCAACATGAACAACACCCCAGTCAGATTTTTCATAATAAATGCCGAAATAGTCTCGTTTTGAATCGCGTGCAAACAGCGAAAGGAAATTCGGCACTTCGCTGAAGCGACCGATGTCTACGCCCTTCTCAATCGGAAACTTGAATACAGGCCAGAATGCGTGTGGATAAGCTTCACGCATTGGATAGTTGAATCGAAGATCGGGTGCAGCTGGTGCACCAGCGGTGGACCAATACCAGTAACGACCCGGAACCGCTCTGCGATTGTTGAGAGTGACCTCGGTCTCGAGAACTCGTTTTCCAGGTCTCAGCCTCAATATCACCTGCCATTGCATTCCCTGAACACGTTCAGTGTCACCAACAGCAACTGAGGCGCTTCCATCCGCCTCCGTACGAATCACGTAGTCGATGGGGGCGACGGTGGTAAGTGTGTGACCATCAGGAAAGTTCCATTCAATCCCACCGGAAACCCAGGCGCCGCGGAGCGCGACCATTGCATATTTCATAACAGGGTTTGAATAGATGATGTCGCGATTCAGTGTTTTGTCGAAGATTTGATAGACGTGCCCACCTAGCTCGGGCAGCACGGTCACTTTCAAATATTCGTTCTCGAGATAAACCGCTTTCCACGTGTGGTTTGTTTTCGTGCTTCCGAGTGAATCAAGGAATGGGTACGGATAGACAGGCCTCCATTTACGTCGTTGCCAATCAACTAGTGCCGGATAGGGATTTGGAGGATTGAGCTCATAGGTTGGAATAACGAGCGGTTCCTCCCAAACGCGTGGAGCGTCTTTTGAGGACTGAGCAGTTATGACGCTTCCTGACAGCAACAAAATTGTTGCGCTTAGGATCAGTGGATAAAGTGATTTAGTAAATGCGACTTTCATAAACAAAACACCTTCTCATTTCTATCGCCGACTTCATTGAATAGTTGCATCTGGTTGTTCGACCCTTTAAGCAATGAACAACTCTCGCGCCACCGAATATTTCTCCACTTTCTCTCGCGACACGTTGAATCCACTCCCAACACCCGACGGAACGTGAATGAATCCACTCTCATCAATCTCAATTAAAGGATCGATGACATCATCAACGTACCAGCGACTTGACGCTTCAATGTCAGTAGGAAAAGAAAAGCCGGAGTGCATAGCAAGATGCAGTCCTTGAGCTGACGCAACACCCAATTCGGGCATCGTTCCCACCCAACACTCAAGATCAGCGGCTCGTGCTGCATCAAGCATCAGAAGGGCTTCACTAAGACCCCCCACTCGTTGCACTTTTATATTGATGACTCGCGCTGCATTGTGTTTGATCAAACGCTGTAAAGACACTAGCGAGTCTGCTGATTCATCGGCACACAATGCTGTTTTGAGATTTCGTTGCAACTCGCCCGCTTCCTCAAATGCATCGGCAGCGAAGGGCTGCTCGATCATCGTCAGCCCATACCGATCTAACTCACGAAAGATCGGTTTATCAGCAATCGTGTAAGCAGCATTCGCATCCACCATCAATCGAACGTTCGGGAACTGCTCTCGAACCGCTGCTACGATGTCAATATCCCACCCCGGCTCGATCTTGATCTTCACTCGTCGATATCCCTGGAGAACATAGCGACGAATACGATCAAGAAGCTCGTCAACCGTGTGGTAGATTCCGATTGCTACGCCGGAAGGAACAGAACGTCGACCTATCCCCAATGCCTCACAAAGCGATACTCGTTGTTCCACGACATACGCATCCCACAACGCGCCATCGAGCCCAGCTTTTGCAAATGCGTCCCCAGGGATCTCCCGCAAACGCTCATAAAACTGATGCGGCGCAACGTTGCAAAATTCGAGCAGCCACGGAATCAACTTCTCACTAAGCGCACACCATGAACTGTCAGGAGTGTCGCTGGAATAGAATGAGCCTGACATTGGCGAGGCTTCTCCCCAACCTGTCGTACCATCTGACGTCGTGACTTCAATCAGGATCGAATCTTTCTCAACAACAGTTCCATTGCTGATCCGAAACGGCTCAATGAGCGGTATACGAACACGGTGAAGCGCAACGCTCTTTACCTTAATTAACTGATCAATGTTAAGTGGAGTGCTCACTAAAATCTCAATACACGATCATGTCATCGTCGCGAGCATCTCTCGTGTTACGCGGTTAAGTGGCGGCTGACCATTTGAAAAACGGACCACTTCTTCAACAGCTAGCATGCCAATTTCTCGTCGCATTTCGAGCCCGCCGGCAGCGATGTGTGGCGTCAGAATTATATTTGGCAGTTTTCTTAATTCATGGTTCTCCGGAAGGGGCTCGAGCGGGTCAGTCACATCGAGTGCGGCCGTTATTCTTCCGGACTTCAATTCCTCGACTAATGCTTGATTATCAATCAGTCCACCGCGCGCAACGTTGATTAAGTATGAGCCATCCAAAAGAAGCCCGAGGCGGCGTTTATCGAACAAGTGCCGAGTCTCTGGCGTTAGGGCTGCCGCCAGGACCACGACTGAACAAGAGGAGACAAGTTCGTCAAGTTCGACCAATCTAACATTATTTACTTCAGCGACATTCTGTTGTGCATAAGGATCAGTAACCAGCAGTTCGAGATTGAAAGGTTTCAAGAGTTGCGCAAACGTCCGGCCTATTCGTCCGAACCCGACGATACCGACTTTGCGCCCGAACAATGTTTCACCTTCACTTACTTGTTCGTTGGTCCTGATTACACCTTTGCGCATCTCATTGGCATATTCGGGAATTCTTCGCACCAGGGTTAGGACCAAGGCCAATGTCATCTCTGCTACTCCGCGGGACATCGGGTCCGCAGCGTTCGTTACCGTCACGTAATCGAAGATGGATTCAGCAATTCGTGACTTCACTTCCCCACCGCAATGCGCGATCAGTTTGACGCTGCTCTTCGTGCCAAGCATGTCGGGTGTCAGAAATGGAGAGTGCCAGGTGGTCATTAAGACATCAGCGGTACTGATCTCATGTCGCAGTTCTGTCGAATCTTCCCGCAGCGAAGATCGGGTCCACTCAGTCGCAGCCCCCAATTTCTCTAGAGCCGCTGAAGGAAAAAAGTGTTGGAACAAAACATCACTTGCCAACACCAGAACATTGGGTCGTGTCACTTTCATCAGCAATCAGGCTGCGAATAGCATCTATGAAATCCGGCAACGCAATCTCCGGTTCTTCGATTTCGGGATGCCAATACTTCTCCCATTCAAAACTGATGTAACCGTCGTATTTGATTTTCTCGAGGCCAGCGAAGGTTTCGGCAAAAGATACATTTCCTCGACCAGCTAAAACAGGTAGCCAATGTTCTGAGCCAAACGGTCGTGCGTCTCTCAGATGAACGTGGGCCAGGTAAGGCTCGACAACCTGCGCAGCCTCTTTTATCGAGTCACCAGCCGCTGCGGAATTTGCGACATCCCAGATTAACTTCACTTTTGGATGGTTTGCTTTAATCACTATCTCAGCGGAGGCTTCCGCTTGAGCGAAGTCGCCATGTGTTTCCAAAGCAATCTGCACTTCGTGCGGCATTCTCTCAGCTATTTGCCGAAGTGATTCGGATATGTAATCGCGGGTCTCGACGCGATGAGCGCCCGGTTGAATCTTGTCTGGAAAGACGCGAATCAATGGTGCGCCCAGCGCCAATGCCAGCTCGGCATGAGCTAAAGCTAATTTCACTTGAAGTGATCGTTCGGTTCGGTCTGTCGAATGAAATGCGCAAGAGGTATCAACACAACAAACTTCAATTCCCTGCTC
>PSRF01000319.1 GCA_003175865.1 Blastocatellia bacterium | reverse complement strand
AAGACGATCCGACTCCCATCGGGAGACCAGATGGGGAGGAAATCTTCGGCTGGGTCAAAGGTGAAGCGGGTTGGCGTTCCTCGCGCAACGTCCAACAGCCAAATGTCACGTGCACCACTTTGCGAACTGGAAATCGAGGCCGCGGCGCGCTTTTCATCCGGTGCCAGATAAATATTGAAGTAGTCACCCGGTGGCCCGACTGGTCCGAGAGATTTTCCACTTCGATCAAATAGAACTGGTTGTCCACCGGTTATGCTACCGCTCATGTAAGCGAGAATGCCGTTTTCGGAGACCGAAAAATTGGCAAAGCCCAGGACAGCATTAAAACCGACCTGATCCGCGACTGGGACTGGTTCACCCGTTAATCTGAGTTTATCCGCATCGAACGATTGGGCCATCAACGTTCGGTCGCGAAGGAACAACAGATATCCCTCAGGTATGTATGCTGCTTTCGACCTTGTCTTGAGAACAAGGGTCCTCTCTTTTGAGTCAAGTATTCCGACGTAAATCGCCGTGTTTTCAGTTTGGGCGTTTTGAGCTAAGTAAAGGAAATGTTTTCCGTCTGGTAGAAACTGAGGATATTTATGTGAGACTTCCGCCTGCGGCAGATCTAGCGCCGTCAATGGCGTCGACACACCGCCATTTGCCGAGACACGGTAGAGTGAACTTGCAGTATCAGGTGCAAAAGCGATTACGCCGTCACGACTCCACGCTCCGCCTGCACCCGCACCCGTATCGCAGACGTTCTGTGGTGGACCACCGGTAACATCAATTCTTTTGAGTTTACCGCCCGCAAAGAATGCAACCGAACGACTATCGGGAGACCAGAATGGATAAGCCGCATTGTCGGTACCGGCTAACGGCTGTGCAGTCAGCGAATCTAACGAGCGAACCCAGAGTTGAGTTTTTCCCGACGCGTTGCCAATGATTACCAACCGGCGACCATCAGGCGAAATCAAGGGACTTATGAATGACCCCTGTTCTGTCGGTGTGATGAAGAAACGCATTGTTTGCGCTGGGTCGGTCGCACGCCGAGAATTCGCGAGCACCAGCGCTATCGCAGAAATCAGCAACACAGCAACAATGGTGATCCAAATCAGTCGCTCGCGATTGTGCGATTTGAGGGGTGGCAACGCTGCACTGATTGTTTTGTCAACGCTCGACGCACTTCCAGAGATAGCTTCCAGGGCAAAGGCTAAATCGCTGGCTGAGTGAAATCTCTCTTCCGGGTTCTTCTCCAGGCAATGATTCACCAGGCGTTGCAACGCAGGAGAGATGCGTTGGTTAGTGTCTGAAAGTTCCGGCGGATCTTCTCTTAGAATTGCACTCATTGTTTCTGCAGAAGACTCGCCATGAAAGGCACGACGGCCAGAGATCATCTCGTAGAGAATCGCGCCGAAGGAAAAGATGTCTGAACGCTGGTCCAAGACCCGACCTTTTAACTGTTCCGGCGACATGTACCCGACCGTTCCCATCAACACTCCGGGATCGGTGTCGACACGCCGAGTTGGAATGTCAGTCTGATTTCCATCAACCTGCGTAAGCTTTGCTAATCCGAAATCGAGAATCTTCACTCGACCGTCTTTCGTAATGAAGACGTTGTCTGGTTTGAGATCGCGATGAATGATTCCTTTCTCGTGTGCTGCTGCGAGGCCGTGAGCAATTTGCAACGCGTAGTCGATGGCGCGACGCGGACTGAGTGCAGTTCCAGACACTTTTGCGCGCAACGTCTCTCCTTCGAGCAACTCAGATACGACGTAAGGTGAACCATCATGTTTCCCAATGTCATAAATCGAAAGAATGTTTGGGTGATTTAGTGCTCCAGCGGCGGATGCCTCCTGCTGAAATCGTTGGAGGCGCTCCTTATCCTCCGAAAAATTTGAAGATATGACCTTGACCGCAACATCACGCCCGATCTCGATATCGCGAGCCAAATACACTTCACCCATTCCACCCGCACCAAGCTTTGAACGGATTTCGTATCGACCGAGCTGTGTACCTGCGGCAAGGGGCATTAGTGAGTCCTGCAATGAGCGGAGGCAGAAAAGGAATCTGCAAAAAACTGCAGATTCGATTAGTTAGTCGGCTTGCGAAATTCTATCCGACTTAGCTCGGCACGCAAATATTTCGGGATGGTACGTTGGGAGTTGTTCTGACTGGAAGTCAAAAAATACATGTTCACCTTACCCATTGCTATGATATGAAACTTTGATATTGTCCGCACCAATCGTAACAGCATCGGTGTGCAGATTGGTTAAGGTTTGGAAACTCTGGGTAGTAGTATCGCTTCCATTTGAAATTAGCCCGGCTTCTTAAACCGTGCTTACAGACAACAATCGTCGTCGCGTTAGCGACGACTGAACCAAGCCGCAATTCACGCGCCTAGCGCGAAGCGATACGTCTCAATTACGTCATCGGGCTTTGAAAAGCCGGGCTAAATTCACGTCGACGCTACGCGTCGAGAGCCAGACTGCATCAGTACCGCGAGTACTCCTCAATTTTGGATTTTCACCATGTCAAAGTTTTCTGCGCGAATCCATGTGCTGCTGGCTAGTGATGCTCGCATCGGTGTTGTTATCCGTCGCGGACCCTCCAAACAAGTCTGCACCGTTTTGTGGGACCGCAAACACGATCGATTCACACTAGGCCAGTGGTTGAAGGGTCGCATTTACGAGCGTCGGTGCGACATCTCTCCAGATGGAGAGTACTTTATCTACTTCGCGATGAATGGTAAGTGGAGTTCCGAAGTACGGGGATCCTGGACCGCAATCTCAAAAGTGCCTTACTTGAAAGCACTCGCTATTTTCCCGAAGGGCGACTGTTGGAACGGTGGTGGACTCTTTACGAGTAAGACAAGTTATTGGCTCAACGATGGATATGGTCATTCTGTGTTGCGAGATACTACCTTGGTTACTCCTGATTTAGAATTTCAACCGATAGGTGGTCACGGAGGAGAATGTCTCGGCGTCTATTACCCTCGGTTACTTCGTGAGGGTTGGACACTTGTCGAACGCGTTAACGTCGTACGATGGAAAGACCTCGATCTTTTTGATAAGCCTTTGCGTTACGGATGGACGCTTAGAAAGATCGCGCATGCAGAGGTTGGTGCGCCTCCCGGAAAAGGATGTTATTGGGATGAGCATGAACTGCGGCATGCTTCAGGTGAGAGTCACAAGTATGTCGGTTGGGAGTGGGCAGACATTGATCGTAATCGTCTTGTTTGGGCTAAGGACGGTAAGCTCTTCGCAGGTCGCATTAATAGACACGGTCTAAATAATGAAGTGCAACTGTTCGACTTCAATGATATGACCTTTGAGCGCCTGGAAGCTCCATATTAAGTTCACTGCGTAGATGTTCGTAGTCGGCTAAACAGAAAAGACAGGGGGCAACGATGACTAGCCAAACTCTTTCACGTCGAAGTTTCTCTAAATTGATCAGCGTTGGCGCACTTGGAGCAGTGCCGCTCATCAATGGCAAGGTTGCTGCTCACGAATCGGCGAGACAGCCGAACGGGTTATCACTGTTTGCAACGCCTTCGACACCAAACATCGTGCGCCTCAGTTCGAATGAGAATCCGTATGGACCATCTCCTGCTGCGTTGAAAGCCATGACAGATAACTTCTCCCTCGCCTGGCGATATCCCGATGAGTACGGCGACATGTTGACTGAAGATCTCGCAAAAATGCACAGCGTTTCACCGCAAGAGATACTCCTCGGTGACGGTTCGAGTGAGCTCTTGAAAGTTTGCGCAGCTGCCTTCACGAGTGTTGATAAGAAACTTGTTATCGCAAATCCAACTTTCGGTGCAATTGCCAGACATGCGGAGGTCGGTAACGCGCAGGTGGTCAAAGTCGATCTCACCAGGGACTATCGACACGATTTACCAAGAATGCTTGCGCAGACGAGGGGCGCTGGTGTCGTGTATATCTGCAACCCAAACAATCCAACAGCAACAGTCACACCGAAAAATGAAATGACAGAGTTCATCGCAAAGCTTTCTCCCTCAACGGTCGTCCTTGTTGATGAGGCTTATCATCATTACGTTGATAGCAGTGATTACGAGAGTGTCATTCCTCTGGTGAAGACGCATTCAAACCTGATCGTTGCGCGGACGTTTTCGAAAATCTACGGGATGGCTGGACTGCGACTTGGCTACTGCGTCAGTCAAGCTGAGAACATCAAGCGACTAAAAGCCCAACAGGTCTTTGACAGCGTTAACATCATGGCCATTGTCGCTGGTCGCGCAAGTTTGAACGACACAGAACATGTCAATCAAACTCGCAAATTAAATAGTGAGGTGATAAAGAACGTTAGCAGTGAGCTCGATGCGCTTGGGTATCGTTACATCCCTTCGCATGCGAATTTCATGATGATAGATCTCTCCTCGCGATGCGGTGGTAGTAAACCATGCGCACAGGAACACACAGTGCCTGCAGTCATTGAGGCGATGGCAAAGAAGAGTGTCGAAGTTGGGCGACTGTTCCCCGCCCTACCGACTTTCATGCGGGTCACAATTGGTACGGAGTCACAGATGACTGCGTTTTTGACGGCTTTTAAGGAAGTAATGGGGTCTTGATTCTGTGGACTGTATATAGAGAACCCAGAGCGGTAGCGACGGGTAGCTATCACTCAACTCGCGAACTCTTGTTATCTGCTAAACGTTTGAGGATCGCTTCCCCTCGCCGCTTAGACTGTGTCAAAGCTCGAGTTTGCTGTGGGGCTTCGTTCGTGTTAGTTCATGTGATTTCGTGGATCGTTCCGCTGTGTGGCAAATAGACGATCCACAAAATCACACCAACTCGAACAAAAACTGACGGTTAGCCTATTTTGACTCAGTCTCTACCGCTCTGGACTGTCTAATCATCTTGGCCAGAGTACCACGCTTACGATCTCGTGGATCGTAGTCTTGCAACGAGTGCACTCAGGCTAGGTACCCTCACACAATCAGCATCTCGCCACTCATCACCTGGATCGAGAAGCACAGGATGCACTCCAGCGGCTCGAGCGCCGAGCACATCTGCGGAATACATGTCGCCAACATGAATTGCTCGATTCGCTTCAACGCCGACTGCATCGAGTGCAAATTGAAAAATCATCGGATCAGGCTTCGCATATCCAACAACAGCAGAGTCGACAACGACGTCGAAGAATTCGCGTAGACCAAGCGCCCTTATACCTTCTTCTATTGTCCCATCAGAATTGCTCACAACCGCCATTCGTAAACCAAGTTCCGAACAATCAATCAATGACTGTCGAGTTTCGGCATAAACATTCGACCAGAGTTTCCGATCTTTGCCCTGCGGCCGCAGATTGATCGCCAGCGTTGAAACCAGGTCAGGAATTCTGTCGGTTGATTCGTTCAACGTACGGCTCAGGATTTCTGTGAGATAACGCGGGAGGATATCAGCCGGATTTTCTTCTTTGAGGACGGCTGAGATAGTACGTCGCACAGCGATGTCAGCCCGTGCGAGATCAGTTGCACTGCAAAAAACATTCAGCCCGAGCAGTTCCTGGGCCACCCAAACGAAGTCCATTCCGGCGAGCGTCCCGCCGAAATCGAAAAAGACCGCGTCAATCTCATCAAATCTGATTTGCGCCACAGAATTACGCCGAAGGCATACAAATTTGATCTAATGAGCCCAGGGAATTGTCTTGAGGGCCCAGATACTGTCACTGTATCGTTGTTTGAATTGCTCTGCCGTTTCACCCAAGACAGTGTGGTCGTTAGTCTTTTTGTAGTGACTAACCCCTTTCCAGTAAAGAGCCTCCGGCGCCGATTTTGTATCGGAGTAGCCTTCGATGACTTCTGAAAATCTTTTTTCTGCTTCATCCCAGCGCTTATTCATAAAAGCAGCATGTCCGAGTCCCAGCTCCAACTGGCCTCGGAATTCGCGATTCGGCAAATAACCCTCGAGGCGATAACGTTCAGTTCCATTCGGATCAAGGATTAGTATCGTCGGCGTCCAAACCGCATCAAACCTGTGAAAATAGGCTGGGTGTTCTTTGATATGCGCTTCAAGTGGGATGAAATTGTCGTTGATGAAATTAGCAGTTGCGTCATCGTCATAGGACTCGGCCTCCAGCCGTGCGCATGCGCCTCAAGCCGGAGCAGCACTGAAATCAACTAGCAAAGGCTGCTTGGCATTCTTGGCTTCGGCGAGCGCCGCATCAGCGTCGTTGATCCATCTGACTTTCATTTCTGTTCCTCCTTGAAGTAGGTTCCACAAAATCCGTGGATAATCTTCCCAAACAAATAGAGATAGGTATGCTAGATCCAACTTAACATTAAGTCACCCATACATCGCGATCATAAATCAAAGGGAGACTATATTTGCGGACACCGCCCACTTCGTAGGCTTGACCGAGGATCTAACGGCACATTTGCGGCTCGCGCCCCAGGCTTTACGCGGTCGTCCGCTTCACGCACTCAGCTCCGGCCTCGCTCGCCAGCAATACCTCTGTCAGCATACTCTGGCAGCGGCGACCTTACTGACCTTCCCACGACACACGATGGCACTTTGAATCGCTAACGACAAATCCTCAATCAGGTCGTCCACATCTTCGATTCCCACTGACAATCGAACCAGATCGGACGGTGGCGCAAGTTGGTCCCTCAAAGCCGGCGGAATACTTGCGTGCGACATGCAGTACGGCAAACTGATCGTCGATGCAACAGAGCCAAAACTCACTGCAATCGAAAATAACTTTGTTCCTTCTACAATCTGCTTCGAGAATTGCTCGTCGCCTGTGATGAAACTAATCACAGCTCCATCACCGGTGGCCTGGCCGAGATGGACCACACGTGCAGCGTGATCGATGAGGCTTGGATGATAAACCTTCTTCACCTCCGGAACTCCCTGAAGGAATTGGGCCACTCTCGCAGCGCTGTGATTCTGACGCTCAACCCGCAACGAAAGTGTTTTCAAACCTCTAATCAATAGCCAGGACTCAAAGGGACTGAGCCCCGCTCCTTCTGCATTCTGCTGAAATGCAATTTGTTCGTGCAGTTCAGAACTCTTAGTGACGATTACACCAGCGGTGATATCGCTGTGTCCTGATAAAAACTTAGTCGCTGAATGAATAACGAAGTCGGCACCAAGATCGAGTGGCTGCTGAAAGATCGGTGAAAGCATCGAATTATCTACTGCCAGCCAGGCCCCGGCATCGTGTGCGAGTTCTCCAAGACGGCGAATGTCAGAAATTCGCAGAAACGGATTGCTCGGAGTTTCGACAAGCAAGAGTTTAGATCGACTACTTACAGCTTTGCGCACGGCGTCAACATCAGATGTATCAACATACCGAACTCCTATCCCTTGTCTGGGCAGAATCTGGCCAAGCAAACGAACAGTTCCACCGTACAAATCATTACCGGCGATGATTTCATCACCGGAATTAAGAAGACGAGTTAGTGCCGTGATAGCCGCCATGCCACTGGCAAAGGCAGACGCATGTCGCCCGTTTTCAAGCTCCGCCAAGTGTGTCTCAAGAACAGTGCGCGTGGGGTTGCCGCTACGACTGTAATCGTATTCTCCGAATTCCGTGGCGGAGCTCTGTTGGAACGTCGCCGTTTGATAGATAGGTGGCACGGTAGCTCCGTATTGATCTTCAAATTCACTTAAGTGAACACAGCGAGTTGAGGTCTTCATGCTACACACTCCGTTAACTGTGATTGCGCTTGAGCGGTTCGACAGTCCAATAAATCGGCAATCACCGCTACGCTGGTAGGCCAACGTCCTGCGCCTTCTCCGGAGACAACGGTTTGCTCACCACCGTCGACTGCCACCAGCAATCTATTCTGCGTTCCGGACACCCCTGATAACGGATGATCAAAAGGCAGGCTCAGTGGACAAACACTGGTTTCGATTCTTCCGTCAACAAGCTCAGCCGACGCTACCAACCGAATTGAATTTCCTCTCTTGCTGGTATTGCAAACATCATCAGTGGTTATTCCAATAATTCCCTTCCTCCGGATATTTTGAAAACTCAGACTGACGCCGAATGCCGCACGCGCAAGAATCGCGAGCTTCTGTGCTGCGTCTGTACCATCAAGATCAGCTTGCGGATCAGCTTCCGCATAACCGTGTGTTTGTGCCAGTTTCACCGCGCTCTCAATCGACTCGCCATTTCCCAGTTGGTCGAGCACGAAGTTGGTAGTCGCATTAAGAACGCCAGAAAATGCTCGAATCGAACCTGTGTCGCGGACACGTTCAATGGTTTCAATTGCAGGCAAAACGCCACCAACTGCCGCGCTGTATCGCAATCTTGCTCCCGTCTTGTCTGCCAGGTCATGTAACGAATCACCGTTGAGAGCGATCAGAGATTTGTTCGCAGTGACCACGTCGCGACCAAGACTCAAAGCGCGACTAGTCAGCGATGCCGCCTGAGTAAGTCCACCTATTAACTCGACTACGACATCACAATGCTTGTCGAGGAGGCGGTCTACATCGATTGTGATCAATTGTTCTGGGACACCAAGTTGAAAGGCACGTTGTGGAGTACGTGTACCGACGCCGACAATCGTGAACAAATCAGGCAACTCGTTGAGTAGTTGATAAACGCCGCCGCCAACAGTTCCGCAGCCGAGCAATGTAACTTTAAGTGCCTCGTAGTCTGGCTTCTGCACATCGAGTCGATCACTGAATGGACCAACCTCGGTGTAATCGCTTGCACCGATGCTGGTGATTGAGAACTTGAGACGATGATCCGAGGCGAAACGAATAGCCTTTTGTTGAACGAGTTCCCCTCCGAGACGAGCTGCAGTGTCATAACTAACCCTTGCAAACCTGATCGCTCGTTGAGAATTGCACGACGGATCGCTTGTGTAGAGACCATCTACATCTTTCAGCAAGACGCAGTGTGCGGATAGTTGGTTAGCAAGGAATAATGCAGAGTAATCTGAGCCCCCTCGACCGAGCAGTGCAATCGCTCCAGCATCGTTGCGACCGACAAACCCCGGCAGTACAACGACGCCGTGTTGCGCAGCTTCAGTCAGAGCTTTTACATCCACTGATGCAAGTTGACCGTCGAGTTGATCACCTGAAGTTCGTAATCCGGCCTGCGTAGCGTCCAGTACATGTGCCGGGATTCCGAACTTGTTTAAGCTCAAACCAAGCAGTGCTGACGACGCGGCCTCACCTGTTGCCAACAGGCTAGCTAGAATTGTTGAATCGAGGGGTCCACCTACTTTGTCAGCCAGACCCTTCAGATTGTTTGTCGTATCACCGAAAGCGGAGACGACTGCAAAAACCTTCACACCATCTCGCCACCATCTATAAATCTCATGCACTGCTCTTGGAAGATCTTCTTCACTTTGCAAAACTGAACTGCCGAACTTGAGTACGACGCTGTCGAGTTGATTAGGCATATGCGCTCACCTCCTTCAGTCGCTGAGCGCACGCGAGTGCTTGATCAAGATCGCGGATGATGTCACCGGGATCTTCGAGGCCCACGGATAGTCTTACTAAACCATCAGTAATTCCTGACGCCGCTCTCTGCTCTTGAGGAACATCAGCATGCGTCATCGATGCGGGGTGAGTAATGATCGTTTCTGCGGCTCCCAGGTTTTCGGCGAGAGCGCAGAGCCGCACCGAATTCATCAAACGTATTCCTGCCTCAACGCCGCCTTTGACCTCGAACGCGATCAGGGCGCCGCCTGATGTTTGCTGTTGATTCGTGAGCTCGA
>PSRF01000161.1 GCA_003175865.1 Blastocatellia bacterium | reverse complement strand
TCCTGAACCTCACGGTTTCCGACATTACTGATGTCAGGTTGTGTGTTCACTGCTAGTGGTACATTTTTCCAAAGGCCCAGCTGCAGTTTTGTCATGTCCAAAAACGTCTTCTCTGCGGTCAGGTAATCTGGAAAAGGATTCGGGAGATTGCTCGTGTGACCCTCGCCCCAGAAGCCGTACATCATCAAGTCAACAAATTCCATCAGCGGGTTGCTATCAAACTCACGGACTAATAACTCGTTTAGTTCCTTGAAGGCAGTTTGGAATTTAGGATGGTCGTATCTGGGTTCAACAAAGTTGGCCTTAGCTCCGTAAGTCTTGCCGATTTTTACTAGTGGAACTTGTTTCTGGAGAAAGTCTGGCAAAGCTAGTCGTGCCGGTTGACCTTCCGTATTCGACATCTGAATGCGAAACGCAACACGCCGGTTGTGACGCTTTGCAGCCTCGAGCGTCAACTCAAACACAGGATTCAAATTAAGTTTACCCGCGGAGGTTTGGACGTCTCGCCAATCACAACGAATGTAAAGAACATCAACAAACGGAAGTGAAGCTATCTTCTCAACGTGTTGTTCCAGTGTTTCGATACCAGCTCGAGCAGCTAGTGAAGGGCCACCTTCTTCCCACGTGTATCCGACAAGACCGAGACCGTAGTTCTTTACAGGTTCACTCGATTGCGATGTGACCAGGACCGTGTACCAACCTTCATCTTGTTCGATGCCGAACGGTCCTTGATTCAGCCGATCCGTGACTCTTGGCCCTGGGCCAAAATCATAGTTGTCCCAATTGTGACTGGGGACGTCCTGAGCTTCCGCGGAACATAACGTCGCGGTAACTGAAAGTGCAGCTCCTGCTTTTAAGAAACTGCGTCGGTGCATGATTTAACTCTTCGCGTCGATTAACTGGCGCACAGAATCAAAAACTGAATTTCTCATCAGTTGCACTTCATCTTCAGTTGCAGCCTCGGCAGTAATACGAATGATTGGTTCAGTGTTTGAACCACGCACATGTAACCACCCGCCAGGCAGCAACACCTTCACACCGTCAGTCAGATCCAACGCCGCGTCTGCGTAAATGCGACGTACCATCTTGAGCACCTCAGGAATCTTGTGCGACGGACAGGCCAACTTCTCCTTGATCATTACTAATCTTGGAAACTCAGCCAGCGCCTCTGACACAGAAAGTGTGCGATCCGCGAGCATGTGAAGGACCAACGCCATTCCGACGAGACTATCGCGGGCAAAATTGATGCGTGGATAAATCACGCCGCCATTACCTTCGCCACCAATGACTGCACTCTCGCGTTCCATGCACTCGGTCACGTTTGCTTCACCAATCCTCGTCCGATAGATCGGGCATCCAAAACGTTGCGCAACGAAGTCGAGAGCACTAGACGTAGACAAGTTCGCTACAACTGGTCCACGCCGTTTACTAAGAACATACGAGGCAGCGAGAACTAAGGTGTAGTCTTCACCAATCGGGTGGCCGAGTTCGGAAACAATGGCAAGACGGTCCGCGTCCATATCTTGTGCGAAGCCGATGTCAGCGCCATGTCGTTTGACCGCTGCGCAGAGGTCAGACAGGTTTTCAGGTGTAGGTTCGGCCGGACGAGGGAATTGACCATCAGGTTTGTCATTGATCGTGAACACTTCAGCGCCAAGTTCTTTAAGCAGTTTGGGACCAACGATTGAGCCTGCGCCATTGCAAGCGTCAAGGACGACTCGTAAACGGCGGCTTTTCGTCGGCAGTGGGCCAACCGCGTCAAGAATGGCCTTGATATGAAGGTCTGTCGCGCCATCGACCAATTCCACGCCGCGCATCTCGTTTCCAGCGACCTTCGCATATTCACCCTGGTGATAAATGTCAAGCATTTCACGCGCGAGGCCAGGGCCAAGAAATGTTCCATCGGGACCAATGAACTTTAGCGCATTCCATTCAGGTGGATTGTGACTTGCTGTGATCGCCAATCCTCCTTGCGCACCGCGCAACCGTACCATCAGTTGGATGGTTGGCACCGGACACATGCCGACATCAAGGACACGACAGCCACTGGACAATAAACCGGCGATCACCGCTTGCTTAACCATTTCGCCTGACGTTCGAGGATCGCGGCCAATCGCGATTGTTCCTGATCCAACATACGTCCCGAACGCTTGCGCAAAACGAGTCAGCAGCGTCGGCGTCAGCGAATCACCGACTACTCCGCGGACGCCGGAGATACTGATTTTTAATGTTGGAATAGCCCGCATAAATAATGTCCTTAGTGCTTTGTAGTTGTCGTTGGCGAGACACACGCAAACTACAAATACAAAACACAAAGCTCAAGGCACACAGCTCAAAGCACGGTTCACTTCCTGACCCGATCCCTCGCCCAATTGATTAGATCCTCCGCACGACCCTCTTCTTGAGCCTCAACGATGATTCGAATCATAGACTCCGTGTTCGAAGCACGTACGTGGACCCATCCATCGCCAAAGAGAACTTTAATACCGTCAGTTAGGTCATGTTCAAGGCGCTCGCTTTCGACCAACATGCGAAAGGTTTGTAGTACTGAGTAGAGCCTGTTCGGTTCTACTTCGACGTTATACTTAAGCATCGTAACGTCGGGCAGCTGCTTTGCGAGTTGTGATATGGACTCATGTTGCCGTGCGAGCCGCTCCAGGATTAAGCCAATGGCTGCAGCGCTGTCGTGAGTCGCGTGTATTTCAGGAACAGCAATTCCGCCGCTGCCTTCACCACCCAAAACCGCATCATGTTCAATCATCGCCTCAGAAATGAAAGGTTGACCAACTGGTGTTCTGATGACCTCGACACCAAATCGGCGCGCAACATGATCAATCCGGCTACTCGTAGAAATGTTCGTAACGACTGGGCCAACACGATGTTCCAACCGGATTGTCGCAGCGAGCGGCAGAGTCAATTCTTCCGGTAGTGGTTCTCCAAGATCGGTAACAATGCCGAGACGTTCACCATCCGCGTCATGCGCAAAGCCGACGTCTGCACGGCCGGCCTTTACGACAGCTCGCAGCTGGGCCATTGTATTTGGTGTCGGTTCCGGCGAGTGTGGAAAGGGAGCTGAAGGATCATCATTTACCGCAAGAACTTCGCAACCGAGCAGTTCGAGCCATTGCGGCACGAGCAAAGCACAACTTCCATTGCAGCAGTCAACGGCAACCTTAAGTTTGCGCGATCGAATCGTCTCTACATCAAATGCTGATTGAAGTGCTTCGATGTGAAGCCCAATCGCGTCAGCGGTGTCGACGGTAGTTTTGATTTCGTTCCAACCAGCCTTCAGAAATTCACCTTGATGAAAAATATCAAGCAGTTCTTCACCCTGCGTTGCGTTGAGATACAACCCGTCGGACCGAACAAACTTGAGGGCGTTCCATTTCGATGGATTGTGACCGGCAGTTATTGCAATACCGCCAGCAGCTTTGAATTGCTTCGTTGCGAGTTGGAGACTGGGCGTGGGGCAGATCCCGAGATCGATGACTTCACAACCTGCGGCGAGTAAACCGGAACATACTGCAGCATGGACCATCGGTCCAGATGGACGTGTGTCACGACAAACAACAATGCGCTCGCCATCGAGGTAAGTACCAAACGCCTGTGCAAAGCCCACAGCCAATTCCGGTGTAAACGCCTCACCAACAACTCCACGGACGCCTGTGATGCCGATTTTCAGCGGTTTCATAACAGTGAATTAAGCAACAACTCTGCTGGGCCTGATTAATAACAACACCAGAATCATTCCTATGAATGGAATCAAACTGGCCGTGATTAGAATGGGTTCGAATGAATAGTGGTCGGAGACATATCCGATGAGATAGGTTGAAATGATTGTGCCCAATCCCGCGCCAGTGCCACTCATCCCACTCACTGTAGCCACTGATCCACTTTGGTAAAGATCTGAAGGTAGAACAAGCGCCATCGTCGAGAAGGAGGCGTACGCGAAAGTCGAAACTGCAAACAAACCGGCGAGCACAAACAAGCTTGAAGTAAAAACCGTGGGAATCAAGAGCGTCATCCCAATGCCACCAAAGACAACCACGGCCTTTCGCGCCTTGATGACTGGCCAACCGCGTTTGATTAGCCAACTGGAAACGCCACCACCGAAGAAGTTGCCGAGGTCAGCAGCGACAAAGGGAATCCAAAAAGCGAGGAGACCCTGTTCCGGATTGATTCCCTTGGTGACAAGATAGATCGCAAACCAGTCAGTAATGAAGAACCAAACGGGATCCGTCATCGTCCGTGCAGCAATGATCGCCCAGGTCTGCCGTAGCTTTATCAGATTCGCCCACCCTGAACCTTGAGTGTCGTGTGTTTCATCTAACTCAATTCGATCACGCACAATCATCTCTCGTTCAGCATCGCTTAGGCGCGGATGGGATTCTGGCGGGTGATACAAAACTCGCCAGGCCCCGAGCCAGACAAAACCCAGAGTCCCTGTAATTACAAATGCAGGTCGCCAGCCTCCGAAATACTTGTACAACCCGACTACTAGAAGTGGCGCGATAGCGCCGCCGATCGAAGAACCACTATCGAAGAGTGCGACAGCCCATCCTCGTTCCTTCTTGGGGAACCATTCAGAAACGGCCTTTGTTGCGGCGGGCCAGTTTGCTGATTCGCCGGCGCCAAGCAGAAAGCGAAAGAATGCGAAGCTACGAAGTCCCCCAGCAAACGAAGTTAACATTGCAGCAATTGAATACCAGATGACCGTGATGGTTAGACCTTTTCGAGTTCCAACTCGATCGATAAAACGACCAGCTACGGTCTGACCGATGGAATATGCCACACGAAACGCGATCACGATCATCGCGAATTGCTGGTTGTTCCAGTGATAATCGTTTTTAAGATAGGGACCGAGAACGGAGAGCGTCTGCCGGTCGATGTAATTGATTACTGTCGAAGCGAACAGCAGCCCGCCAATCCACCAACGTAAATTTGAGATCGGTTCGCGAGAAATGCTGGTGCTCTTTGCAATCGTTGCCATCGTTATCCTGCGACGTTACTGCAAACTCTGGTGCGCGGCTTCCTCTCGTTCTAACTCCGTAATGAACTGCTCGCATGTTGCTAAGTCTGATAACTGCTTGATGCCTTGTTCCTCACGCCAGTCACCAATCGGACTGGCAAATACCCCATTCTCTCGTTCAGCAAGTGTGCTGATCACTTCATTTGGAAAACCCAACTCTCCACGTATACGGTCATAACACCGCGTAGATTCATTCCAGTACCGGCGTCTCAGATCTAACAGAACATCGAACATGGTTTGGTTCCGAAGTAAAAACAGCCCGATGTTCGTTTCACCAAACTCGACTTGTTCAGCACTTTCCAAATGAGTTTCGCGGGCCGATCGAACCTCACCGGATTCGTCGCGTTGTATCGGTGCATACGGGTGTTCGCGAAAAGTGGTGGGAACGAACATCTCGTAAGTTTGAAACAGGGTCGCCAATTTAACTGTGCGCTGATATGTCTTTGCGCGGATGACAGGTTGAGTGCTCCAAACAACGAGCGTGAGGCCCGTGAAATCGCGCATCAATGGATGTGCCTGGAAAACCGCGTCGCCGGTTCCGAGAGGTTTAGGTTGCAGAACGATCATTACGTCTTCGCACTCAACTGCGTGTCTGATCGGAGCCTCAGTCTCAGGTGACACAATGATGATGGGTGGACGTGTTTGCCCAAGGCCTTTGCGAATGTTCCGGAGGACATGAAGGATAGCTGGCTTCTTTCGAACGAAAGCAATTGGTTTGGGTATATTCAGACCACTAGCGGACGCGCGGGTCCCTTTTCCTGCAGCAACGATTACGGGCCATATTGCTGAGTCTGCTTGTACAGTCGAAACATCAAGCAGCGAAAGCAGGTTACTACGGTATTTAGATGCGTTTGCTCCGCGCGAATTCACGCGCGCTATGGAGTCGCGCCACAAATCATTTAAATCAATTTCTGCGAGACCGTCACCAGGCGTCGACACCATAACCGATCCTTCTCGAACGCCGTGTCGACCTTGCGGGCTGTAATACTCTTTTTGTACCTGTTCGATTAGTTCTTTCGAGTGATGCTGTGTAGTTAGTGCGAGCACATTGCCACCGAAACCGCCACCCATCAGTCGGGCGCCCAGTACATTTGCATTGGAAACTATTACTTCTCGTAGCTCTTCAACTTCGCGAATGCTAACGCCGTAGAGATCACGCAAGCTTGCATGAGATTCGTCGAGCAGTTTGCCTATAGTCTGCATCGCTGAAAGCTTGTCTTCAGGAGTTGAGGCATTTTCGATCGACTCCAAAATGTGGGTTGCGAGTGCGACTCGTTTTATTTCGCCCAGGTGATGCAAAGCGCGACTTCGGATTTGAAGCGGCCAGCGTGACCGAGCGGCTAACAGGGCAGGGAAGGAGCGTTCTAACTCTGAGAACGTGTTGGGGTGCTCCAACTGCAGAGTGTCTATCGACATTGTTTCGGGCAGGGTGTTTAAGAGATTTTCGGCAGCATCTACGCCTTCGAGTGATCCTTCTTCCAATGACCGTAGCACAACGGCCCAATCAGTTTGACGCTCTGGGTTTGTCTGGTTCCATTTGTTAATTACAGCTGGTATCAGTAACCGCGAAACCGCTGCGCGCTCGTTGTACTCGATCATGATTTCGCGACCTTTGTCAGCAGGTTTCGAGAAGAAGGTAATCCATTCGAAAGGTGTATCCGGAAGCGAAACGCGTTTCGTCTGCTGGTTCCAATAGTTAATTACGACTGCACTTGCCTGTTGCGCTAAACAGATAGTTATGTGGTCCATCGAACCGCCGCGTGTGCCGATATACCATTCAGCGATCGCAGAGTCTTTGGCTAATTCCTCAGGAGTGAAAGAAATCTGGTTGACCTCCCTTACCGCAGCACCTGCTAACACGACTAAAGCAGACGACGATGAGGCACCTCCACCAGCAGGAACGTTCGATTCCAGAGCAAAGTCGAATCCATTGACTATCTGCGCGCCGAACTTACCGCGTGCGAAGTTTACCGACGCTTTTATGTAGTTTTGCCAATCTGGTTGAGGCGTGCCGTGCCTGAAAAGAAAAGAGAGCCATTCGCTCACGGCACTGTTACCCAACTCAGGGACCTCATCTTCTAAAAGCGAAAACATCGAAGGCGGGTACTTCGGACTAGTCGAAGCACTCTGTACTTGAGGCTTTGCGGATTTCCTGTAGAGCATGAGGATGTTGCGTTCATGACTGCCAAAGGTTAGAGATGCTGTTGGCAGGTACGAAACATAATCGATATGTTCGCCCAGCAAACCAATTCGGGCTGGAGCCCGCAGGAGTGAAACTGGGCCATCACCATACCGGTCGAGAAACAGGTTACACAGGCG
>PSRF01000155.1 GCA_003175865.1 Blastocatellia bacterium | reverse complement strand
TGTTTTTGGAAGTCTTTTAGCGATTCCTCTTTTTAGTAGTTCGGCATCATCCAGGAAGCTCATTCGGGACTCAAAACCTCTCATTAGTACGACGGGGATTCCTAAGAAGCCTTGGTCCGGAATCTCATTCTTAAATTTCCCGGCACCTCCGCAGTCGGGTTTAACCCTTGAGACCTTCGCGGGCGATTGCACCACTGCCAAAAGCGTTTACAACCTGCAGGATAGCGATAAGACGGTCTGCGCGAAGTTCACTAATGCGACGCCCGGTTGGAGGGTCATCTGGTCGAATGCGAATTTTGTGGCCGTTCAGAACACCGCGGTGGCAGCAGCAAATGGAAGTGCGACTTTTACTTTGAATGCGAATTCGAGTTTGGGAGACTGGCGCGTAATTCTATACGAGCCTTTTGGCGGTAGCGTCTACGCTGTTACTCCTTTTACCGTCGTTGACGCAGAGAACCCGAGTGCTGATGTCTCGGTTGATAACGGTCTGATTTCGAGTGGCGTCTCAGCAGGCGGTCAAGTTGTTTACTCGATTCAAATAACTAACTTAGGACCCAGCGACGCAGCAACTATCCAGTTGACAGATACCGTGCCGCCAAACACGACTTTCCATTCCTTTGGTCAACTGTCCGGTCCTACGTTTACCTGCACGAGCCCTAACGTAGGCGAAACGGGAACTACGACTTGCACTATCACAAGTCTGGCGCGCGACGAATCAGCCGTTTTCGTAGCCACATATGTTGTCGACAGTGTCGCAAACGGCACGGTCATTTCGAATACCGCGAGCGTCAGCAGCGCAACTGCCGATCCAAAACCAGATAACGACAGTTCTACGGCTGACGTCGACGTCATAAACGCGCCGTGTCAGCTTTCCACTCCGGATAACATCACTGTAAGTGCTGACTCGGGACAAGCGGGTGCGGTTGTGACCTACAATACGCCCACCGGAACTGGTGATTGCGGGACGACTACCACCGGTGAAAACGGCGAGACTATTTCACCCATCACCTGCAACCCAGCATCCGGTTCATTCTTCCCCGTTGGAACCAGTACTGTGATCTGTAGCGCCCAAACCGGTGCGGCAGTAGGTTTCCAAGTCACAGTAAACAATCCAGGCTCACTTTCAATCTCTCTAAATGGTCCTACTTCAATCACAATTGAATGCGGCGTTGAATTTGCCGATCCTGCGGCGTCCGCCATCGATGGATCGGGGCAGAGCGTGCCCGTAACAGTCAGTTATTCAGGTGGTTTTAATCCTGATACCCCAGCAACTGGAACCTATACAGGTACGTACACGGCAACTGATGGGACAAACTCCGTCTCAACCACACGAAGCATCACCGTATCCGATACGGAAGCACCTGCAATCACCGTTAACGGTGCGAATCCGTACAGGATAATAACGGGCTCTTGCATTCCGTTCGTCGATCCGGGTGCTAGTGCATTGGATGATTGTGCCGGACCTAAACCTGTCACAAGCACAATTTCAGGGCCAGGTGGTGCTACGTCAGTAAATAACAACGTGCCCGGAACTTACACGGTAACTTACACAGCTACCGATGGAACACATCAGGGCACAGCAACAAGAACTGTGCTGGTTGGTAATTTCAATCAGGATGAATCAGATCAACCACAGTCATCAAATCAACCGCCAACAATAACCCTGAACGGGGACGCTCAAGTATTTATCGAGTGCGGCACGCCATTCAATGATCCTGGTGCCACGGCGACAGTCTGTGGTAACGCCGTTAGCGTGACGACCACCGGTACCGTAGATATACATTCGCCGGGAACCTATTCAATCACGTATTCCGCGACCGCAAACAATCAAACCGTCGAAACTACTCGAGTCGTAACGGTTGGGCCGGATAATACCGCCCCAACCATCGAGGTGCTTGGCCCTAACCCGATGACTGTTGAGTGTCACACGACTTTTACAGATCCAGGTGCAACAGCCCACGATGCCTGTGCCGGGGATTTCGCGGCAACCGCGTCCGGAACTGTAAATGCCAATGTGGTCGGAACATATACCGTTAACTACAACGCGTCCGATCCTAGCGGTCACGCCGCTGCGCCAGTTACACGCACGGTGAATGTTGTCGATACGACCGCACCAATTGTTACTGCACCTGCCAACGTCACGGTTAATACTGGCCCAGGTGCAACTTCGTGTGGTACAAGCGTCAGCGATGCAACTTTGGGCACAGCCAGTGCTAACGACTCCTGTGCGGGGCCACTCTCGGTGACGCGGACAGGCGTGCCGGCAGGTAATGTGTTCCCGGTAGGAACAACAACTATTACCTATACGGCGAACGACGGTTACAACACAGGTACGGCAACACAGACGGTAACGGTAATCGACAATACGTTACCAACGATTAGTTGTCCGTCAAACATCACCTTAGAGCCATCGTGCCCATCTGGTGCAATCGCTACTTACGCAACGCCAGTAGGACAAGATAATTGTCCGGGATCAACAACCACTAGAACAGCCGGCTTGGCGAGTGGATCTGTATTCCCGATCGGTACTACCACCGTCACACACGTAGTGACCGACGCCAGTGGCAATACTGCGTCATGTTCGTTCACGGTAACTGTTTTGACCCCGCAAGCAGTCATACAGAACATGATAAATACCATTAACGGATTGCCGCTAAGCGGATCACAAAAGCAAGGCCTGATTAGCAAGCTCACTGCTGCGTCGGATGCTATTAACCAGGGGAAGACCAATGTGGCCTGCAATAAGTTGTCAGACTTTATCAGTCAGGTGAGTTCGTTCATCGGCAATGGCCAATTAACATCAGCGCAAGGACAGCCGTTAATCAATTCCGCGAATCACATCAGGAATACAATAGGCTGCACCAATCTTCCTTGCACTTGAACATAGGTGATCAATGAGTCCAAAAGGAGCGCCCTCCAGCAGAGCGCTCCTTTGGATGAGAGTTCAAACGCATACTTAATAATCCTTCAAGGACTTAGGCAATGAGTTCTTACTTAGTGGGGACAATTGGCGCAACAGTGAACGGAACCCATCCGACCTCTACTGGTGGGCCCCCCAAAACGTCCAAACCAAAAAGGAGACCCGCACATGAATAAATTCCGGTTCACTATTAAGGTGTTAGCGATCGCGATCTTCACGGTCGCGTTTGCATCCATCGCCCAGGCCCAAGCCTCACGCACGTGGGTTTCAGGCGTAGGTGATGATGCTAATCCATGTAGCCGCACCGCCCCCTGTAAGACATGGGCTGGCGCGATTTCGAAGACCGCAGCTTGCGGTGAAATCGACGCGCTCGATCCAGGTGGTTTTGGTGCAGTCACAATCACCAAGTCAATCACCCTCGATGGCACAGGTACTTTTGCCTCGATCCTTGCCTCCCTCGTCAACGGGATCGTCATCAATGCCGCCGCGACTGACGTGATCACGATCAGAGGCCTCTCCCTTGACGGATTCTGCAACGGTATTAACGGTATCAACATACTCCAGGCGAAGACAGTGAACGTCGAGGATTGTGTGATTTTCCGGTTCAGTACCGGCAATGGGATCACCGTAAATGAAACTGATGACCTGCAGCTAAATGTCAGAAACACTGTCATCAGGGACAATACCAATGATGGCATTAATACATTTACGAGCGGAGGTGCGAACGCCATTAGGGTCACGCTTGACAATGTCAGATTGTCTGGCAACGCAAACGGCTTGCACGCCAGATCAGGGTCCAGAGTAACTGCACGCAATTCTGTCTTCTCGAATAACAGCACTAACGGCATTTTCGTTGATGCTGCCGGAGCAAACTTTGCTTTCGTATCGGTTTGGAGCAGTCAGATCTCGGTGAACGGCGGGAATGGCCTCCGTGCGGGTAATGCCGGTAATGTTGGTGGATCCGGAGCTGAACTCTCGCAGAACCAGATCGACCGCAACACCTCCAACGGGGTGCTGGTTAGTACTAACGGAGCTGTTAATACGTTTACGAACAACGCCATCTTTGGCAACGGTACAGATGGCTGCCCGGGATGTACGAACGCTGGACCAGGTAACTAAAGTGCGGTTTACTGACTGAAACTACAAGGCGGCCAGTCTGAACACGATTGGCCGCCGCCTTCTTTTACCTCTAAGAGGACTTGGGATTTACAACATGACAGAGATAAAGAAAAGGCTTTCGCAATTAAGATCTTGTTTCGCTGCATTATGTATGCTGTTGTTCGTCACTGTCCAAGTCGCGCCGGCAACCGAAATGGACATGACCGGACGTTGGCAAGTGCAGTTCACTTTTGCGGGACGAAGCGATATGCATCTGATTTTCGATGCGCACACTAAGGGCTCCGCCACTTTTCTATTGCTCGATTCCGCCCCCGACTCAAAGCCGGAAACCTCCCCGCGCGCAGCAACCTGGCTGCAAACTACTAATGATCGAGTAGGCTTTTCTGGCGAGGTCGAGTTACCCATTGGCACCTGTTGCAGAGAAGTTGGCACATTAGTCTTCAAAGGTAAGTTTGACTCGAACAATTCGGTATCGGGCAAAGTGATCTTCATAGGCAGTGCTACTGACGAAGAAAACCCCATTGGCTTCCGCTCCATGATTGGTACGTTCGCAGCCACGCGGCGTTAGTGAGTGTCAAGGCGGCTCCTGTCAGGATTTACAATTCACAGTACAACCCAAGTCTTTGTTATGCTTCACCAAAATTTTGAGTGTTGAAAGAGCCCTGCGTTTTGAGTACTTGCACGAACCCCATCGTTAGAGTCACCGAAGTTAGCAAGCACTATCTAATAGGTGCGCGTCAGCGATCGTATTACACACTACGAGAGGCGGTGGCGGGGGCGTTGCGCGCACCAGCGACGCGGCTGCGGCGCAATGGAACTGGCTCTGATAACGGCGTGTGGGCACTCAAAGATGTCAGTTTTGAAGTAGGTCGCGGGGAATGTCTTGGTATCATCGGACGGAATGGCGCGGGCAAATCAACGCTCCTCAAAATCCTCTCGCGGATAACTGAACCTACTGTCGGGCGCGTGGAACTGTTTGGCCGACTTGGAAGCCTTCTAGAAGTTGGGACAGGCTTTCATCCAGAACTGACTGGTAGAGAAAACATCTTTCTCAATGGCGCGTTGCTGGGAATGAGAAACGCTGAGATCGGAACTAAGTTTGACGAGATAGTCACGTTTGCCGAGATCCACAAGTTCCTCGATACACCAGTCAAACATTACTCAAGCGGAATGTATATGAGGCTGGCGTTTGCCGTCGCTGCTCACCTGGAACCTGAAATCCTATTAGTGGATGAAGTGCTGGCGGTTGGTGACGCGGAGTTCCAGGCAAAATGTCTTGGCAAGATGAGCGCGGTGGCTAGTGTGGGAAGGACTGTTCTCTTTGTCAGTCACAACATGGCAGCTATCCAAAGCCTCTGCAAGCGTACGATTTGGCTAGACGAGGGCCGACTTTGTGAAGAAGGTCCAAGCGCCACGGTAGTAAAGGATTATCTTGGTACAGCATCCTCATCGATCGGGATGGAACAAGTTTGGGCTTCTCCAGAAACCGCACCCGGGAACGACAGAGTTAGAATTCATAAAGTATGCGTTAGACCTCTCAATGATTCAGCCAGTGGCGGCATTAGTATTCGAACTCCATTTGTGTTGGAATTTGAATACTGGAATTTCGTGGCTGAAGCTCACCTAAACTTGAGTCTACACCTGTACAACGAGCAAGGCATTACCGTCTTCAATTCGTTTCCCGTCCGCGAGCCTGTCTGGCACGGACGACCATTCCCTGTCGGACTCTTTCGCAGTTCCTGCTACGTTCCAGGCAACCTGCTCAATGAGGGGGTTCACAGGGTTTTGCTCTTGGTGGTTGAAGATCAAGGTAAAGTGATTTTCTCAATGAATGATGCGTTGGTCTTCAACGTACTTGATTCGATTGAAAGACGCGGAGACTGGCATGGTAAGTGGGAAGGGGCAGTTCGACCGGACCTTGAGTGGAAGACTGAATATCTACTAGAAATGAATAACATTTCGTAAACGGAATAGATGATACACAACCAAGATCAAGTGCTGGCGTATTGGAACGATGTCGCAGTGGAGTCGATGTATGACAAACACTTGCTGAATGCGGAAATCGAAGTGATCCAGCGGCGAATCCCGATTGGCGCAAAAATCCTCGACGCTGGATGTGGCGAGGGTGAAGGGACATTAGCGTACGCTTCCTTGACTGGCACGGTCGTCCATGCCGTCGACTTCTCGGACACAAGACTTCAAAAGGCACGGGAGAGGCTGCGCCAGTATGAGAATGTTACTTTGAAACAAGTTGATTTTCTTGGAACATACGAACTTGATTACGACTACGACATCATCGTATCGCAGAGATTCTTAATCAACCTGACGGACTGGCCCTCACAACAAAGGGTGCTCCTTGATTTAATGAGAAGATTGAGGAAAGTCGGTCGATTCTTAATGCTGGAAGGTAGTCAACAAGGAGTTGATTCGCTCAATGAATTTCGCGCAGCCTGGAACCTCGAACCCATACCAGTCAAATGGCACAATCTATTCTTCGACGACGAAGCCCTTGTAAGCTTCATGGCTCAAAACGGATTCGAGCTCGTTGACGAAGACGGTCTAGGAACTTATTTCCTACTTACCAGAGGCATTCGTCCCGCTCTTGACCAAACTCTGAACTGGGACTGCGAGTTTAACCGATTGGCCGCTATGTCCACGACTGACGCATTACTCGGATTTGGTTCCAAATTCTCCAGGCTCAAATTGTGGATTTTTCAAAAGTGAGAACGTACGACCAGACCGAACTGAGCCGCACGGGAAAAAATTTGTCGAAAGATGATCTAACTCGCTTAGCCATATTTGGAGGGGCTCCTGCCTTTAGCGAGCAACTTCACGTGGGACGACCGAACATTGGCGACCGCGAGCGTCTGATGGCACGTATCAATAGCCTCCTGGATCGTCGTTGGCTAAGCAACAATGGGCCGTACGTCCAGGAGCTCGAGCAGCGCCTTGCAGAATACATAGGTGTCAAGCACTGCATAGCGATGTGCAACGCAACCGTTGCAATTGAGATTGTCATCCGGGCATTGGAATTAAGAGGTGAAGTGATTGTTCCCTCATTCACCTTTGTAGCCACAGCACACGCAGTTCAATGGCAAGCATTAATTCCAGTTTTCTGCGACATCGATCCTCTTACGCACAATCTCGATCCGAAACGAGTGTTGCAAGCGGTGACACCGCGCACCAGCGGAATAATTGGTGTCCATGTTTGGGGGCGACCCTGTGATGTCGAAGCCTTATCTGAAATAGCAGACAGACGCGGCCTTAAACTGATCTTCGACTCCGCACACGCTCTAGGATGTTCTTACGAAGGAACGATGATCGGATGCTTCGGCGATGCCGAGATCTTTAGCTTTCACGCAACTAAGTTTTTTAACTCTTT
>PSRF01000225.1 GCA_003175865.1 Blastocatellia bacterium | reverse complement strand
GGGGGGTTATGGCTAACGAAGAAAAGAAGTGCGCACACGGCGTCTGCGATTGCATGACTACGGATGATGCGAAGTATTGTAGTAAATACTGCGAAGACGTGGAGAAGTCAGGCGTGATGGAGATCAGGTGCGGGTGTGAACATCCACACTGTAACGCTTAATTTCTCTGTACTTTGCTCAGTCGCTCTTCACATTGCCCTCCTACTCAAAGTGTAGACGCAGTTAGGTAGAACAACGGAGATACAGAACACCGATAGAGCCCAGAACATAACGTAGATTTGAACAGTCTTCTTATAAAGAGCAGCGACGTCAATTGGCGTCGCTGCATTTTGTTTTGTTTGCGACCTTAATGCGCGCAGGTTAAAGTACCGAGACTTGCATTTGTTATGTCGTCACTACTAAAGACTCTTGTCGAGTTGGAACGTCTGAAGCGATTGGAACGTACTGGTTGGACGTTGCGAGGTTTGCCAAACAGTACAGAATCAGTCGGTGCTCATTCGTTCGGCGTGTGTGTCACCGCGATGTTGCTTGCGGACGAGTGCGTGAGTCGAGGCGTTAAAGTCGATCTCGAAAAGACCCTCAGAATTGCGCTGTTACACGATTGGTCAGAGGTCCGCGTTGGCGATATGCCGAGAACTGCAACCTCGTATTTTGGTGCTGAGACACGTAAGAGAGCAGAGACCGCCGCATTTGGCGATGTGGTAGACCAACTCGGTAGTTCGAGCAATTACAAAGAGTTGTATCAGGACTATGAAGAACGTCGTAGCATCGAGGCTCGGCTTGTAAAGGCGTCGGACGTCATCGACTTGCTTGTTGAAGCACTGGCACTTGAGCGAGCGGGACATCGAGGGCTAGATGAGTTCTGGGAAGTCACCGGACAGCGAAACTTCCAGCTCGATGGAGTACCACAGCAAGTAGTCAATGAAGTACTTGATTCACTCATGAAAGCGAGGACTGATTTACAAATCGCCCCTCTTTCACGATGAGTGAATTGTTGACAGACTTCTTCACCTCTATCACCTGGAGGAGCGCGTTAATTGGTGTTCTTATTTTCGTAGGAACATTTCTAATTAACCTTGCGATCGTCTCTTTTATTCTGGTCAAAATTCCTGCTGACCACTTTTCAAAGAAACACAAGACGAAGTTCTGGTCAGGACCACGCCCAGCGCTGCACGCGGCGGAAGTAATTGCGAAGAACATCCTGGGATTTTTATTGGTCGCTGTAGGGGTCGTGTTGTCCATCCCTGGTGTACCCGGACAGGGACTCTTGACCATTCTCCTGGGGATTATGTTGCTCGATTTTCCCGGGAAGCGAAGTTTGGAACAGAAGTTGTTGGGACGACCAGAGGTTGTCAAGAGTATCAATAAACTTCGCGCGAAATTTGATAAGCCTCCCCTTGCGTTAGATTGACGACAGTGAATCAATTTAAAGGGAAATACCGCCGATTTGCTGAAGAAACGTTGCATTGACAACAAAAAGTTTTCTTTGTTAGGTTGAACGCTAATTCGCGATCCCTTTGGCGTCTGACGTATGATTTGCGCCTGAAGGCAAATAGTCTAATGCACAAATTTTCTACCGTCGCCAGAATCGCTTTGCCCCGATTACTGCTCACGGCTTTCATCGGTTTTCTTCTGATTTTCAACTCGGCTTGTTCTCTTTTTGGCACTCATAAGAAAGTTCAAGTGCCTCAGCTGCTTCCTCTTTCGAATGCAAATAGAAGCCGCTTGATTGAGGAAGTAAATCGTCTGACCGCAGTGCATTCTATGCATGGCAAAATAGACATCGAGTTTGAAGATACTTCGTTCGCATCGGTTGGTATCGCAGAAAAGTATCGACAAGTTGATGGCACAGTCACACTGCAGCGTCCCGGGAAGATCTATTTGATCATTCAATTCACTTTCGTTGATATCGCGCAAATGGCGTCCGATGGTGAGCACTTTGCGGTAGCGGTCCTGAAGGGCGACGATAAGTACAAGCGTTTTGTGAAAGGAACCAACAGTGCCGTCTATCCGAAGCTTGCGACCGATGGTATTGGAGCGACGTCAAAAGACGACAAGCAAAAAGAGAAACAAACCGTTAGTGCGCTTTCCAATCTGAGGCCACAGCATTTGACAGATGCGCTCCTGCCCAAACCGATCGATCTGTCTGATGGCCTAATTTATGCGCAGAGTGAGTTTTTCCAGGAAGAAGCGGATACACGTTCCACCTCTAAGAAGGGTACACGCGTGTTGCGCGGCTATTATTTGTTGGAGGAAATGACAACGGCAAAAGATAACGAATCACGGTTGTTACGAAGATTCTGGTTCGATCGTACTAGTTCAAACGGGGTACGTTTGGCGCGCCTGCAGACCTACGATGATCGCGGCCTGCTTGTAACCGACGTTTCCTATTTTGACGACAAACCATTTGGAACGAATACTACGGCGTCGCTACCCGCTCGGATTGAAATCACACGCCCGCAGGATCAGTATAAGTTGAAGATTACCTATCAAGATCCGACTTCGGTCGAACTGAATAAAGAGTATCGGCCTGAAGCGTTTGTGCTGGAGAACAAATGGCAATTACCAGAAGTCGATCTTGATGCTCAGAACAAGAAGACAACTGCAAATCGTTAATTGATGCTTAGGTGGTAGATATGAAGTTGCAGATGTATTAACATCTGTCCCTTGATTCTGGCGTCCAATTTTTGTCTGGTTTTGAACTACCCACAGTTTGATTGAGACCTGTCTCCAACCTGCCGGAACATCTCGAAAGAACGCGGAATTGAATGCGAACGATTTTACAAGCTGAGAACCTGGAAAAGGTGTACCGCATCGGGAAGGTTGATGTCCCTGCGTTGCGTGGTGTTTCTCTTGAAGTCCAGGAAGGTGAATTTGTCGCTATTATGGGCCCGTCTGGCTGTGGCAAGTCGACAATGCTCCACTTGCTTGGCGGCTTACTGACTCCAACGAGCGGTCGAATTGTCATCGATGGTGAGGACATAACGGCGGCATCTGATGCACGGCGCACCGCTGTGCGACGCAAGAAGATCGGGTTTGTGTTCCAGCGATTCAATTTATTTCCAACACTGACCGCTGAAGGAAATCTCCGACTAGCGGAGCGAATTCATGGCAACGGTGGAGAAGATCAACAGCGTAGGCGCGAAGTGCTTAGACTGCTCGGGCTCGAGGGGAAACTGCATCACAAGCCGCTTGAATTATCGGGCGGTGAACAACAGAGAGTGGCACTTGCGCGCGCGGTCGTCACGCGTCCCGCCATCGTTCTTGCTGATGAGCCCACCGGCAATCTCGACTCGGAAAACTCCGCCCTGGTACTTAACATGTTTCAGGAGTTGAATTATCGGTTCAACCAGACAATTGTAATGATTACTCACAATCCTGAAGCTGCAGCGATGTGTAAGAGAATCGTGCAGATGCGGGATGGTCACATCGTTGAACACACACCAACGGTCCGTCTGTGATCCTCGTTTACAGGATCGTGCCCTAACGTTAAAATCTACCTGCCTGCCAGCCGCGGATTCCCCGTGGCTGATTACTTGCTAGATTGAAAACGTGCGAGGTCTATTAACCACGCTAAAAAAGATATTCTTCTGGAACTACGCTAGGAACACATGGCAATGGGACGTCTTGTGTGTGGTTATCCTGATATTTATCTTTTTGACACCCAAGAGTTGGTTTACGAACAGCGAACCGAGGACGCAGGGAGGGCATCCAAGCCCCGTTGCCTCCACAGTGTTTCTAAGCCCGGAAGTTATTGAAAATGAAAACGATAGGCAACAAATTGCCGATCGAATCAAGATCATGACGGGCCGGAACCAAGTTGAGATCGTCGATGTCCGAAAAGTGGTTTCATCAGACGGTCGCATCAAGGCCTTCGAGGTTGACATACGTTAGTTCTACCCTATAATTGCGGGGTTTTTTTGCCCTCCGGGAAAGGGAGGAATAATAAAGGAGTATCTATGAAGAGATTTATTCCCCTCGGTTTGATGGCAGTTTTCATCTTATCGGCACTCGTCATGATTTCCCCGACAAGCGCAAAAGGACAGGGCGCTGGTCTGGTGAGTTCCGTGCTCAACCGCATGGAGAAGAATCGACAAAGTTTGAAGACGTTGCGAGCAAACATTTCGATGGAGAAGTACAACTCGCAATTGCGTGATTCGGATAGGTACAACGGCGTAGTGCTCTACATGCCTGGCGCAGGCCGTAGTGCTTCAGTCCGCATCGAATGGAAGAGCCCGCAGCATGAAATCATTGCGGTCAAAAATGGTCAGTATCAATTATTTCGACCACGCTTAAATGTCGTTTACACAGGCAACTCCAACTCGAACCGAAACAAAGCAGGTGGCATGCTTGAGATGATGTACATGTCACGCCAGCAGCTCGAAGCTCGCTTCCAACCGCTACAGGATGTTCGCGAGGAGACGCTGGGGGGTGACGTCAGCACGATCCATTTGACACTCGTGCCAAAAGGCAACGTTGGATACAAATACGCTGAGGTTTGGATCGATTCCAGCGGCATGCCAGTACAGACAAAGGTTGTGGAGAAGAACGACGACACCACGACGATGCGCTTAACTAATATGGAAAGAAATACGACTCTGTCTTCGAAGGACTTTGGCATCGAGTTACCTGCCGACGTCAAAGTTGTGAAGGGGTAAGCAGGTTTATTTAACGCAAAGGCTCGCGAGAGGGCTCTGTCTAATAAACAGGGCCCTTTTGCTTTGACATTAATATATCGACTCTTGCGTTCTGTTTCTTCGTCGAATATTCTTCGCGAAACACCCCGAAGGACCCGTCGGCAACATAAAATATCGATCGATGCGGAAGACTACGTTTCTAAAACTAAAAATGCGTGAAGCGAGTTTCATTACTCGAGCTCTGCTTTCGCCGAATCATCCTGTACTGGCCCACTTAATCCCGATGCGTCGTTGCAATCTCGCCTGCGGTTATTGCAACGAGTACGACCACACATCGAAACCAATAGATCTCGACATCATCAAATCACGAATCGACAAGCTGGCTGATCTCGGAACTTCAATCATCACGCTGTCAGGTGGCGAGCCGATGATGCATCCGCAGCTGGATGAAATCATTCATCATATTCGCCTCCGCGGAATGATCGCAGGTCTGATCTCAAATGGTTATTACTTCACTCCGGAGCGCATCAAACGCCTGAACAAAGCAGGACTAGAGTACTTGCAGATCAGTATCGACAACGTCGAGCCGGATGAAGTTTCGCGCAAGAGTTTGCGTGTGCTCGATAAGAAACTCCGCTACTTATCGGAGTACGCTGACTTTCATGTGAACATCAACTCTGTAATTGGTGGTGGGATCAAGAATCCGGATGATGCGCTTGTTGTTGCTCGACGCGCGGTTGAACTTGGCTTCTCAACAACGGTAGGTGTCATACACGACAGCGACGGAACGCTAAAACCTCTTTCTGCAAAAGAGAAGAACATCTTTCAGCAGGTGAAGAAACTCGGCAACAAGGACCACGCACGACTTAACTGGTTCCAAGACAGTATTGCCGAAGGTGAGCCTTACAAATGGCGCTGTCGAGCAGGCGCGCGTTATCTCTACATTTGTGAAGAGGGTCTGGTCCACTGGTGTTCTCAGCAGCGTGGTTATCCCGGCATTCCGTTAGAGAAGTACTCGATGGAAGATTTCCATCGCGAGTACAAAACTGAGAAGTGGTGTGCCCCGACTTGCACGCTTCAGTGCGTGCATCAGGTGGGAATACTGGACAATTGGCGCGATCCCCAAAAAACTCCTGCTCAGGTAGCGAAGGAAATGGAAGAGAAGACAGTGGGAGTGCTTCAGCCTGACTAACGATTCGAGAGGCGTTTCACAGCTTCAACGCAGTTGCCGCCCGCGGGAGTTTCTAAACAAGTTTTAGTCTTCAAATATTTTTCGTACTCACCTAATGCGTCAGTACGATTGCCAGTCTTGTCCAGGAGTTCCCCGAGGCGAAGATGAATTGAATCATCAGGTTCACCTCCGCGCTCTGCCAACCGAAATTCATTGATTGCATCCTGCAGATTCCCTGCATCCGTAAGTTCAATCGCAAGCAGTTTGTGTGTGTGCGGGTTGTCTTCGAGTGAAAGTGCAGCTCGATATTCTCGAATGGTACCGTTGCGATCGTAATTCAATCTTGCCTGGTTCGCCTTCCAGAGGTGTACGTCGACTCTACCTTGATCTAATTTCAGATAGACGAAAATCAGACCCAAAAGTATTCCCGCATATGAAGCACTAATTAGCCAACGTCTGCGGATGTTGCGTGGTGTAAATTTGCTATTGACGATGACGAACGCAAAGTAGAGCGGTGCTGCAATGAGAGGCAGTGCAAGAGTGACGATGCCCAACAGTATGGATGTGATTAATGCGAACCGCCTTGACGCTGAAGCAAAGACGAAGGTTGAAAGAATTGCTGAGCCAACTAGCGCGGCCGGCCGTAGAAGTTCAAAAGCTTCACCGGCGGATATATTTATTAGGCACATCACTGAGGTGTGGCGCCAGACTACCTGCGACCGTGTAAATTGTCACCGAACTCGAAAGTCCCAGACCTGAAAGCCGACCAGCCATCACCACGATCATGTCTCCGCGGTTGACGACGCCAGCGTCCAATAATGTTTCTTCGCCTAGATGCAACATGCCTTCAGTGGTTTGTGCATTAGGAGTCAACAGTGGCTCGACCGCCCAGATCAAGGCAAGCTCATTCAAAACCACTGGATCATGAGTGAGTGCAACGATACGTTGTTTGGGACGCAGCGATGACAGTCTGCGTGCCATTAAACCCGACTCGGTGAACACAGCGGTAACAGTCGTTCCCATTTCCTGCGCAGCAAATACAGCTGCCTCACAAAGTGCTCGACTCACTCGTCCAGATTGTTTACCAACCCATTTTGTTGGATCTTCAATTTCGCTCTGGCGCCCGGTCTCGGCTGATTCAATGATTCGCGCCATTGTGGCAACTGCGTTAACTGGATAAGCGCCAGTTGCGGTTTCGTTTGAAAGCATGACGCAGTCAGTTCCGTCCCACACTGCGTTTGCTACGTCCGAAGCTTCTGCGCGTGTTGGTCTTGGATTCGTGACCATCGATTGCAACATCTGAGTAGCAGTGATAACCATCTTGCCGGCCCTCACTGCACTGTCGATGATCTTCTTTTGATAAACCGGTACGAGCTCCACACTCGTTTCGACACCGAGATCTCCTCGTGCGACCATTACGCCGTCAGCTGCAGCGATGATTTCATCGAGATGGTCCATCGCTTCGGCCTTTTCGATCTTTGCCACTAAAGGCGCGTGTCCACCAGCCTCTCTAATCAACTTTTTCGCGTTTTCACAATCGCTGGCACGTCGGACAAAGGACAAGGCGATGTAATCGGCCTTCTGTTCCACGGCCCATTGCAAATCGATTTTGTCTTTGTCTGTCAATGAATCGATCGGAAGTGGCACGCCAGGGAGGTTAATGCCTTTTCGTTCCCCAAGTATTCCCCCGTCGATCACTCTGCAAATAACATCAGTGTCAGTTGTTCGTTCGACGACCAGTGCGATTGCTCCGTCGTCAAGAAGCAGTCTTGTACCTGTCTTAGCAACACGGGGGAGATCCGGAAAGTTAGTTCCGACTTCGTGTTCGTCACCTTCTACTTCTCTGGTTGTCAATACAAAAACTGCACCTGGAGCCAGTCGAACTGGTTTGCCGTCTTTCAACTTTCGAGTTCGAATCTTTGGTCCAGAAAGGTCGACTAGAACAGCCAGCGGCCGACCCAGTTTTTTTGCGGCCGCTCGAGCACGCTTGATGTCTTCAGCCTTCTCCTCATGGGTGCCATGCGACATGTTGATGCGAACGCCGTTCGCACCTGCAGCCAAAAGATTTTCCACCGTGTCTGCATCGCGTGATGCTGGACCAAGCGTGATGAGTATTTTTGCTTTTCTCACGATTTACTGTCGAACCCCTTTGTACGCGAATACATCAATAAATCCATGGCACAAATGCGGAAACACGTTTCGCATAGGCGTGGAAATGATCGCCAAACAACTCTCGCAGCAATCGTTCCTCTTTTCGAACGCGAATGGTTGTTCCAATGGTTAACAGGACTGCGGCAACAACAAGGACCTGCCAGTAACTGGTCGCAATTCCGGTCGCCAATAACATACCCAGCATACCCGTATAAATTGGATGACGCACCCAGGCATAAGGTCCACTGGTTGCGAGTTCGTGACCTTCAACGACTCTCGCTGTCAGACTCCACTCTTTTCCCAGACTTTTAACCGCTGACATTGTGAAGGCTAGCGAACCAAACGCCAAGATAACGGCCAGTAAACCGAAAATAAGATTGACTGTTTCAGAGCCGCCGACAAAACGTGAGAAGTAAGGTCGATGGAATGCCCAGACTATTGCATACGAAAGTCCCTGAATTGCGATTCCGACCACTGAGCTGGAATCGCGTTTTTGGTCCGGCGCTTTAGGCGGGGTCTTACGCGTGATGAAAACCAGCGCGAAGGCGATCCACGAAACTACTACTGCAAAGAAGACGACAGCTGGTATCCAGTCGACGTTGTTACGTAGCATCGAGTACCTCTGGACTTTTTTGCTCCAGACGCCGGCGACGCGCCCCCATGATGGAACCGTGAATTGTCATCACCACACCGGTCAACATGTATGCGAGGCCTGCCAAAGCAGAAAAACGAGCGCCACCAAAATAAACGAGCGAAATCGAGATAATTGCGATTAGACAGTTCAAACTACTCTCCTGAATGCTGCTGACGGTGTCGAACCGCTCAAGTGTATTGAGTTCCAGTTGTTCCCGTTTCCTGTAAGCGTGAATATGAAGCAGGACAAATACTCCAAACACGGCCAGATATCCCACTCCGAAGATAATCATCAGGGTTCGCATTTGACCGTCATTTTCGAGCATCGCCTCCATGTTGCCGTTAGGAAGACGAATCTCGCCGTGTCCGCCGGTGAACTTACTGACCAGAAAACTAAAGAGGAACTTGAGCGGATAGACGTAGAACAGTACTACGAACAACAGCGCCGCATTGAGCCAGAGGGTTACGTTGTCTTGCAGACCATACCGACGAAAAAACTTGTGTTGATTGAACCAAACCAAAAACAAGAGAACGAAACTAATTGCAAACGCCCCGAAGCCGTTCATCGTATTCGCCAGTTCACTGAATGTCTTCGGTACTTCCAATGAGACGACCAGCAACGTTATTGCAAAACCGAATACTGCATCACTCAATCCTTCGATACGCGAAATTTCTTCACTGCGCCAACGAAAATCTGTTTTGCCAATCTGCTTCTCAATTAGCTTCTCACGAATCATATTGGTCTCCTGAAGAGAATCGTTATTCGGCTGAAGACTTCAGCGCAGCAGCGATCGTGTCGTCTATTTGTGACGCTACATCTCCCCCGTACCCGACAAACTTACGCGCCAATTGACCTTTGCGATCAAAAACGAATGTTTGCGGAATGGCATTGTCATCAGAAAGCAAAAACGTACTGAGATCGTCGTCGGGAACGCCGAGCGGGTATTGAATCTTGAACTCTTTCGCGAACTCGGGTACCTCTTCCAGATCGTCTGGTCCACCGACGTTAAGACCGACCACTTGCAATCCTTGATTGCCGTAGCGGTTTTGCAACTCGATCAGATGAGGGATGCTATCGCGACACGGTTCGCACCAGGTGGCGTAAAAATCGAGCACAAGAACTTTACCTTTAAAATCTGAGAAATGATTTCTTCGTCCTCCTCCAAGTTCCCAGCCCATTGAGCCCAGTGGTTTGACAGGTGGCATCGGGAACGCTGTGACTGGCGGCGCGGAATTGGCC
>PSRF01000287.1 GCA_003175865.1 Blastocatellia bacterium | reverse complement strand
TCTCATGCTGGAAGCGCAGGCGTCCTCGCCTGCCAGTTATATTAGAAACGTCTTTAAGTAATAGGCAGGCGATGACGCCTGCGCTCCCAGCAAAAACAAATCGGGATCCGCAGGGTGGATCCCGATTCTCATTTACGCTCGCCTCAGATTACTGGATTGAGCTCGCGGGTATCTCTACGATCGAAATGTTCTGGGCCATCTCCGGTCCTAGCGTGCGCGGCCTTCGTAGCTGCCGGCCAATGCCATCCGGTAACCAGACCTGCGAGAGGTAGTAGTTATCACCTTCGCGTCTGAACGTCAGTTTGCTATTGCCACGTTTGCTCGTCGACAGAAGTGTGGCCGAAGGCATTGTGAAAACACCTTGCTTGCCATTGGCGCTACGGATTTTGATTACAGTCGTTTCGTCACTTACCGAATACTCGCCCGCAGGGAGCACTTTGTTACTGACGCTGAACTCAAACGGCACAACAAACGTCTGGCGCTTGATTACACTTTGCGCGTGCGCTGAAATCGCCGTAAACGACAGCGCGACAGCCAACATCAATGTGATTTTAAATACCGTTACTTTCATGTCTCCTCCGTTTTGCTCGTCGGCACCAAAATGGTTCCGACCCTACATCTGGATAACGCGCATTCAGCGGGCAAAGAGGGCCACGAGGATTGCTGATTTTTGATTGCTGATTGCTGATTTAGACTTTGGCGTTTCCTAATAGAAACCAAAATCAGCAATCAGCATTCAGCAATCAGCAATGTTAAGATTCGCGCTCTGAACAATTCATCATGGAAGCGCGTCCACCCCATCTTAGAATTCATGCCGTTAACGTTTACGTTCGCGATCAGGATCGGAGTCTGCGCTTCTACCAGGAACAACTTGGTTTTGATCTCGTCTACGATGCACGTCTCCAGTCCGGAGAGCGTTGGATTGCCGTTGCTCCACCAGATGGCTCAACTGTACTGGCACTGGTCGCGCCTTTACCTGACACACCACAATTCAAACTTATCGGGCGCGCCACTCAAGTTGTCTTCATTACCGACGACGTGATGGCGAAATTTCATGAGTGGTCTCAACGTGGTGTTCGGTTCCGCCAACTTCCCCGTCTGAGGCGCCTGAAATACCAGCAACATGAGTCAAACTCTGAACGTCCAGCAATGTTACTGGGAGGTCAGTCATTAATTTGGGGCGGTATCTTCACGAGATTTGAGGACATAGATCACAATTCGTTCGCGCTTGTGAGTTTTGATGAGGTGACGCAGGCTCTCGAGGCTGAACGTGAGAAGATCAGACAACGCCAGGAAGCTGAGCGCCGCGTTGCGCAGGAACTCGAAATCGCCAAACAGGTGCAGGCAAGATTGTTTCCGCAATTTTTACCTGCGCTGGAAACACTTGACTACGCCGGCATGTGCATTCAGGCACGACAAGTCGGCGGTGATTACTATGACTTCATCGCGCTTGATGACAATCGTGTCGGGTTGGTGATTGGTGACATTTCGGGGAAGGGAATTGCTGCCGCACTGATGATGTCAAACCTCCACGCAAATCTTCGGAGTCATTGCGCGATAGCTGCAGATCAACCTGAACGGCTCTTGCGTTCTGTAAACCAACTCTTTTACGAGAACACGACAGACAGTGCCTACGCCACGCTCTTCTTCGCAGACTACGACGAGAATACACGTCGTCTGCGTTATGCGAATTGCGGACATCTTGCCGCGTTGTTGGTGCACGATAACGATGTTATTGATACGCTCGATTCAACTGGCACTGTGGTTGGGCTATTCAACAAATGGGACTGCTCCACTGGTACATGCGAGCTTAGATCTGGAGATGTACTCGCGTTGTATACCGATGGAGTGACGGAGGCTTTTAATGAACACGGTGAGGAATTTGGGGAGAAACGCTTAATCGATGCTGTTCGGCGTCATCGTCATCAACCTGCAGACGAGATGGTCGATCGGATCATCAGTGAAGTTCGTCAATTCAATTCTCAAGAACAACACGATGACGTCACGTTAATCGTAGCGAAGTGTGTCGGTTGACAACGGTCTCAAGATCACGACAAGTAACCAGCCAAAAAGAAAATTCGAAGTCGCGGTTTCCACCAAGTGGGTCATGCGAACCTCAGGAGGCATCAGTGGATTCGGCAACAAAAGCTGAGTATTCATTACTACGGAAAACAAAAACGCAACCGCCAGTCCTGCTTCCCACCATGCGCCCGTCATCATTCGAATCACTGGAATCGCAAGTGCAGTCCACAGCAACGCACGGAAGATCTGAAGCAGGACCAACCAGGGTGTATCGCGAATTACATGGGTCATCTGTTGAATAAAGCTGCCGGAATTTGTGCCACCGTAGTAAGCAACAACGGCGGGATTTTGCCAGGCAATGAAATAACCAAATGAGAAGTAAAGGATGACGTAAACGACAGCAATGAAACTCAGTCTCACGATCCAATTCGCCAGCGATAGCTGAGGGCAGGCAATTGAAGACGTTGTCGAGCGCCACTTTTTGAAAATAGTGACCGCGAGCATCGAAAAGACAAATGAAAAGACAAAACCGTTCAGGATGAGTCGTGGTAAGAAACCTGGTGGTAAGTTGCGAATGAAGACCGCAGTTTCGATCTGTGGCATCACAGTGGTTACGCCGAATAACACAACCCAAAGAGCAACAACTAATTTCAGACTACCCCACTGCGAGCAACCCAAAAGGTAAGTCACCACCGCTGTGTTAAGTAAGCTAATAACGAGTAAAGCAGTGAATATGGTTTGGCTTTCAGTGGCTGTTGGAGATTGTGGAGGATGTGGAAGGATCAGCCCGGCGACGATTGTGAAGGCGACGAAATAGACCACTGTGAGAAGCAAGAAGCGAAGAATAAGAGCAAGGGTACTTTTCAATGTCTGCTCCAAGGTTGGGTTGTTGAGTGAGAAACGTCTCGCTCTTTGATTAAGTTCAGCCAAATTGCACCTCGACAGATCAGTAACCAAAAGGCAACCAGGGCTTTACGAACCGACTAGATCATTGCAGGGCGGGAAGGGGGCAAGAGGTCGCTATAAACAACTGAGCAACAAAGCAACCAGCGCGCCCCCGCTTGACCCAAATTGAAATAGTCAATGAGTCTGATTTAGTATTGCGAGCCTTCTCATTCGAGTCGAACAATGATTACTGAGCCGTGTTAAGATGCGGCGCGCAAACTGAGATTGACTCGCTCCTGAACACCATATTCGCGCATTCATTAGCTTCCAATTGCCAGAATGCACTCACTAAAAGATCTTCAAAAGCGTTCCAGTTGGCCCGTCTTTGTTGCACCAGCAGGCAGAAGTCTTTAACAACAGTGCCTATATATAAATGACACGAGTAACGTTTTCGATACCATGCCAGAGGCCTCTATGACTCAATTACTTAAGACACGTTGGATTGTCTTCGTAGTTATTCTCATCGGCGCGTGTGGTTCCTTGATTGTTACAAACTCCTCGCACGCACAGGAACAGCGTGCACTCTATCTCGATGTGTCCCAGCCTCTCGAGCGACGTGTCGAAGACCTTCTTTCTCGTATGACACTCGAAGAGAAACTCGCCGTTGTTCACGCAGATTCAAAATTCACCAGCGCTGCGATTCCTCGATTGGGATTGCCGAGACGTTGGCTGTCGGATGGACCACACGGCGTCCGTGAAGATGTTGGTCCAGATAACTGGTTGCCAGCTGGTCACACTGACGACTTCGCGAGTTTTATGCCTGCACTTGTCGGTCTCGCTGCGACATGGAATTCAGATCTTGCCACGGCTTACGGAAAAGTAATCGGCGAGGAAGCGCGCCAGCGAGGCAAACAGATCATGCTTGGACCAGGCATGAACATCATGCGTACTCCACTCAACGGACGTAACTTCGAATATCCCGGTGAAGATCCATTCCTTAGTTCACGCATGGTTGTAAATTACATTCGCGCGGTGCAGGCAGAGGATGTCTCATCGTGTGCGAAACACTTCGCCGCAAACGATCAGGAGTATCAGCGCGGAACAATCAACGTTGAAATGGATGAACGTGCGCTTCGCGAGATCTACCTGCGACCCTTTCAAGCGGCCGTCCAAGAAGCTGGTGTGCGTACAGTGATGAGTGCTTACAACAAGTTTCGCGGAAAGTGGTGTTCGGAAAATGAGTACCTGCTCAACAAGATCTTGAAAGACGAGTGGGGCTTCAAGGGTTTGGTGATGTCTGACTGGAATGGCACCCACAGCACCAAAGGTGCGGTGCTTGGTGGGCTCGATCTGGAAATGGGAACAGAGGTGTTGCCCTACGAACGCTTTTTCATGGCGAACGGTTTTCGCGATGGTCTGAGCAGCGGCGAGTTTTCAATGTCAGTGCTGGACGACAAAGTGCGACGGAACTTGAGGCAGATGCTTGAGACCAAAGCTGTCGAAGGTCGTGGGACAGGTGCAATTAACACGAAGGAGCATCAAGCAACCGCACGAAGGATAGCTGAAGAAAGCTTTGTTCTTCTCAAGAACGACAACAATGCGTTGCCTCTCGATCCAAACGCAGTTAAGTCAATCGCAGTCATTGGTGAGAATGCAATTCAACTCCAGGCTTACGGCGGCGGAAGCGCGCGGATTAAGGCTTTCTACGAGATCACTCCGCTTGAGGGAATTCTGCGTCGCATTGGAGATCGCGTGAACATCTCGTTTGCGAAGGGATACAGCGACAAGCCAAACGAAGAGTTAGCAAGTCAAGCTGTTCGGGCAGCGAGTCAAGCTGATGTTGTTGTGTATGTCGGTGGGTTAAATCATCGGCCTGGTTTCGATGCGGAAGGAACAGACCGCAAAGATATGAAACTGCCATACGGGCAAGACGAGTTGTTATCTAAGATCGTGGCAGCGAATCCACGCACGATTGTTGTTCTATTTGGGGGCGCGCCCGTTGAAATGGGACCGTGGTTAGGAAAAGTTCCAGCTCTACTGCAAGCTTGGTATCCCGGAATGGAAGGTGGTAACGCACTCGCTCGGGTTTTGTTTGGCGATGTGAATCCTTCTGGCCGACTGTCGTGTACGTTTCCAAGGCGTCTCGAAGACTCACCAGCGCACGCGATGGGAAATTATCCAGGTAAAGATGGAACGGTGAAATACGAAGAAGGATTGCTCGTTGGCTATCGTTGGTTTGATACGAAGAATATTGAGCCACTTTTTCCGTTCGGTTTTGGATTGTCGTACACGAAGTTTGAATACTCGGGATTGAGAATCGAAGCGGATAAACCCGGCGTGATGAGTGTTAAGTTTGAAATTAGCAACGTCGGTACACGTGAAGGAGGAGAAGTGGCGCAGCTTTATGTTCAAGACTTGAAGCCACGCCTGCAGCGTCCGTTCAAAGAGTTGAAGGGGTTCAGCAAAGTTTTCTTAAAACCGGGCGAGAAACAGACAGTCGAGATCCCACTCAATCGCAGTTCGTTCGCGTTTTACGATCCTGCGCAGCATTCATTTACCGCTGAGAAGGGCGACTACAAGGTTCTCGTTGGTAGTTCCTCGAGAGACATTCGTTTGGAAGCTTTGACACGTTTGACGACGACAACACTCGAGAAGTGAACCATCTCTGCGTAGCTCTGCGTCCCCTGCGCCTCTGTGGCTGTCTATTAGCCAAATCATTTACAACCTCAGAGTCGCAGAGATACGTAGAGAAAGTCATACGTCGGAAACGACATTCAACCTATGCGGCTTAGCAACCTGGATCTGGCAGTTCTAATCATCTACTTCGTGGCGATGATCTCCGTTGGCTTCTACGTCACGCGACGCGCCTCGAGAAATCTGGACTCCTACTTCCTCGGTGGGAAATCGATGCCATGGTGGTTGCTGGGTATCTCAAATGCATCCGCCATGTGGGACATCACCGGCACGATGTGGTTCGTTTACATCCTTTACGCTTACGGAATGAAGGCTGTCTTTCTTCCCTGGGTATGGCCCATCTTTAATCAAATCTTTGATGCAGTTTATCTTTCGAAATGGATCAGACGTTCCAACGCACGGACCGGAGCGGAGTGGATCACAACGCGTTTCGGCGGAGGACTGCCGGGTGAACTCTCGCGCGGCATCATCGTTCTGTTTGCACTGATCAGCGTCGTGAGTTTCATCGGCTACGAGTTTCAGGGCATCGGCAAGTTCTGCAAAGTTTTCCTCCCATGGGATCTGTCACCAAACACTTACGCGATCCTGTTGATGAGCATTACCGCGATCTACGTTGTGTTGGGAGGGATGTTGAGCGTTGTCATCACTGATTTTGCGCAGTTCTGCCTGATGGCTTTGTCGGCACTTGTCATTGGCGGGATCGCAATCGCGAAGGTCGACGCGAGTATGCTCGACCAGGTAACTCCTGCTGGTTGGAGAAATTTATTTTTTGGCTGGGACATCACGCTCAACTGGACACCTCTTCTTCCGGCGATGAACGGTCACATCGCAAGAGAAGGCATCGCGTCGATGTTCGGATTGTTCTTCATCGTAATGGTGTTCAAGGGAATCCTGGTGAGTATGGCTGGTGCCGCTCCAAACTATGACATGCAGCGGATCCTCGCCGCGAAGAGCCCTCGCGAAGCGAGCTTGATGAGCGCGATTGTTTCAGTATGTCTCGTGCCTCGGTGGGTATTGATTGGTGGAATCACACTACTCGGTCTCGTGTTCGTCACACCGGAGTTTCGCAAGATGGGCGACAACATTGATTTTGAAACCGTGTTGCCTTTCGTCATCAATCGTTTT
>PSRF01000292.1 GCA_003175865.1 Blastocatellia bacterium | reverse complement strand
AGCAGACGCACGTCCACTTTTTGGGTCTTCGATGATCCGACACGTTCGAATTCACCTGTCTCCAAAACTCGCAGCAGTTTTGCCTGAAGATTCAGCGGAACATTTCCAATCTCGTCCAAAAACAACGTACCACCGTCAGCGAGTTCGAACCTGCCAACGCGGTCACTCTTGGCGTCGGTAAATGCGCCGCGTACGTGACCAAACAACTCGCTTTCAAAAACACCTTCAGCTAACGCACCAGCGTTCAGTGAAATCAAAGGCTTAGACTTGCGCGATGAAATCGAATGCAAGACACGAGTGATGACTTCTTTGCCGGTCCCGTTCTCGCCAGTTATCAAGACGTTTGCATCAGCTGGTCCAATGCGCTCGACAACTTTAAGTACACCCTTCATTGCCGGCGACTCGGCGATGATTTGCGGTAGCTCGGAAGAAGGTTCACCGACACTGTCACGTAATGCAATGTTTTCCGCCTCGAGTCGGCGCCCACGTCTTAATGCCTCCGACAGTTCGACGTGGTTGCGCAACAGCGCGAGCAAGCGTGCATTGTCCCAGGGCTTTTGAATGAAGTCGCGCGCGCCGCGCCTCATTGCCTCGACTGCAAGATCGACGCTTCCCCATGCGGTCATGACAACCACCGGCAACGTTGGATCGGCTGCTCGGATTCGCGCTAACAAATCAAGGCCTTCGCTGCCCGAGGTAGTGTCGCGCGCGTAGTTGAGATCCATCAGGACGACGTCAAACTCCTGTGAGTCGATGGATTTGAGGACACCGGAAGGCGATGAGGCTGTTTCGATGCTGAACCCTTCGCCTTTTAATAGAAGGCGCAACGCAGCGAGCACATCGGCTTGATCATCAGCAACGAGAATTCGAGGCATAGGAGAATTTTAGATTTTTGATTTTTGATTGCTGATTTGGGTTTACGCCTTTGGGCCTCGGCCTTGCATTCAATTGTCATCGAGTGCGAAGGCCGAAGGCCCAAATCAGCAATCAAAAATCTAAAATCAAAAATCCCTTTACTCGTGTCGCAGTGCAACAAGCGGATCGACTCGCGTTGCTCGTCGTGAGGGGATCAAACACGCAATCAGCGCCACGAGGCTAATCAGAAGTGAGACAATAGCATATGTTGAGATGTCTGTCGGCGTGACCTCAAAGAGCAAAACACTCAAGAAGCGAGTCAACGCAAATGCGCCAGCGATCCCCAATGCCAGGCCGCCAAATGTGAGTAGAGCTCCTTGTTTCAATACTAACTTGAAGACGTCGCCAATCTGAGCACCGAGCGCGAGTCGAATGCCAATTTCACCCGTGCGTTGACTGACGTCATAACTCATCACACCGTAAATTCCAATCGCAGCTAACACGAACGCAAGCACCGCGAATAATCCGATTAGAAAGGTATTGAATCTCGGTTGTGCGACAGATTCGGCCAGCAATTGATTCATTGAGGCAAATCGAGTCGGTCCCTCTTCACTGTCAATTGACTGAATCTGAGTGCGAACAGCATTTGCCAAACTCATTGGATCAATCGTCGTTCGCACAACAATACGCATGCCTGGAAACGGACTCTGCGCATAAGGAACATAAACTTGTGGACCAACTGGCGTGCCCAATCCTTCATACTTCACATCCCCTACCACGCCAACAATCTGTCTTACGACGCCACCCAAGTCCAAGCGGTGCATCAGCGGATCTTCATCTGGGAAATATTGTTTCGCGAGTGCCTGATTGATAACGATTACACCGGGCGCTTGCGTCGTGTCTGACTCAGCGACAGCACGGCCACTGATAACGGGAATACCTAACGCCTCAAGATAACCCGGCGTTGCAGGCATATAAAGAGCGCTTGGTGACTGTTTAGAGTTATCAACAGGCCGTCCCTCGACGTTAAAGCCAGTTCCCTGTTGAATGTAATTTGGCGGCAAACTCGTACACGCCCCCGCGGCGCTTACTCCCGGTAACGCGCGAATTTTCTGTAGTGCTTGATCAAAGAACGCTATCTGTTTGGCAGGATCCTGATAGCGCACAAATTGAAGCCCAACCGCCATCGTCAACAAATTGTTGGGATTGAATCCCGGATTGACGTCCATCAGCCGTTGAAAGCTCTTCAACATTAGTCCCGAACCAATCAACAACATCACCGCCAAAGCGATCTCAGCTATCACTAATGCACTTCGAAGCCGCTTAACCCGTGGTAGTCCAGCCAGTCCACGACTACCTTCACGCAACGATTCGTTCAAACTCAATTTGTGAGCATGCCAAGCTGGAGCAAGGCCAAACAGCAACCCCGTCATGATTGATGTCGCAAATGTGACTATGAGTGTCCATCGATCGACACTAACACCTTCCAACCGCGGAATATCTTTGGGAGTCAGATCCAGCAGCACTTGAACACCCCACGTCGCGAATAGAAGTCCGAGTCCTCCACCAAACGCGCCGAGTAGGATGCTTTCAGTCAACATCTGTCGAATAAGTCTAAATTGTCCAGCACCCATTGCCCTTCGAATCGCAATCTCGCGATCTCTCGCAGTAGTACGAGTCATTGTAAGGTTCGCAACGTTCGCACACGCTATCAGTAGAATGAACACAACCGCCACCAAGAGCACAATTAATGGACGACGATAAGTGCCGACCATCTGTTCGCGAAGTGGAACCAATACAACGCCGGTTCCAGCATCGGATTTGGAATAGGTCTGGGCCAACCTTTCAGCGATGGTATTCATTTCGGTTTGCGCCTGTTCGCGCGTCACTCCGTTTGCCAGACGACCGACAATCCGATAACCACGGAGGCTACGACTATTAATCCAGTCTCCAAGTGCGCCGCTGCGCGAAATGTCGTACAAGGGAGCCATCGTGGCCCAGAGTTCGATGTCGGGGGTCGGGAAACGAAACGACGGTGCCATGACACCAACAACCGTGAAAGTCTCCGAGTTCAGGTTGATTGTTTTCCCGATAACATTTTTGTCTCCATTAAATCGACGACGCCAAAGCAAATCGCTGATCACAACAACGCGTTCGCGCTCGTCGGCTGGTTGCAACGATCTTCCGATGGTCGGCCTCACGCCCATGACATCGAAAAAATTTGTTGACGTCATGACGCCGCGGCTTTCGTCTGGACCTTCGTTGCCGCTCAGATGAAACCGATTGAAGGCATACGAAGCGATGCCAGACAAAGTGTGTACCTGGTTTTGCCAGTCACGGAAAATGGGAAACGAAACGGGAAACTGAGTGCCGGGTTTTTGCAGATCACGTGTCCAGATGCCGACAAGTTGTTCTGGGTGGGAGTAAGGCAGCGGCCGAAATACAATCGCATTTACGATGCTAAAGATCGCGGTGTTTGCACCGATGCCAAGCGTCAAGGTCAAAAGTGCGACGAGCGTGAACACAGGATTCTTGATCAGCATTCTCGCCCCAAAACGAATGTCCTGTAACAACGTTTCCACTACCAACCTCCCTGAAACTCATTCGTACCTGAGGGCAATAAGCGGGTCGACTTTCGCAGCTCTTCGCGTGGGGAATAACAAGCGGCGATTGAGAGCCAATCATCAACGGAACGACAGCAGCAATCACCTCTGGATTGTTTGGGCCTTTGGTCTATGGTTAAGAATTCGAAATGTGTTAGGGCTATTGTCAACGGTTTAGATTATTTTGTGTTAGCGTTCTGCGAAGGCCAAAATCACCTCCGCTCAACAACGTAAATCTTATTCACAATCTGCCAGCGTCCGTCGAACTTCAGCAAAGACAAGTAATCTGTATACTTTGTCTTGTCATACACTTCGACAACTTTCACCGAAGCCGCACCGCCAGTGATATCGACTGATGCTATTTGCAGATCGCCTTTCTCTTCCTGGCCGGCACTTGAGGCAAAGCCCTTGTACCATTGCTCCTGAGACAACGTGCCGAGTTGACCGTCACGCTTAACGAAGATTAATTTTGCGTCCGGGTGAAATGCTTTCTTCAAACTCTCCACGTCGTTGAATTTCAAACCGTGAAGATAATGGTTCACGGTTTCACGCACCGACGCTTCATCAGATCCAGCTTGCCCTAGTGCATTGAAACAGCAGCTCAAGACAACAATGGCAGAGAGGGCAAGATAATGTCGCATCATTCACTCCAATCAAAAATCAAATTGTGGATTCACTACGAAGTGCAACACGGAATACCACTCACGGAAGTGAGTGGATGGTTCAGGTCTTTTCTACAATAAACAGATGAAGAGAGTTTCCGCGCTCGCGAACGAATTTGAACTGTGGGACTCAAGTTGCTTTCGCTAGTGCGTAAACTTCTTTTCCGGTGCTCTGGCAGAAAGGACATTAAGAATCCCCCAACTGCCGTTGGCGGTATTCGGCGTTGCACTCCAAGTTGAATTCGCGAATCACCCTCATTCATAACGTAATGAAATCACGGGTTCCACTTTCGTCGCCCTTCGACCCGGCAGGTAGCACGCAAGCAACGCGACTCCAGTTAGCACTATAGTGATTGTCACAAAAGTCACTTTGTCCGTTGGCTCAACGCCGAACAGCATCGTTGCCATCAAACGCGTCAACGCATATGCGCCAACCAAACCCAGGGCGACGCCAATCACAGCCAACTTCATTCCCTGCCCCAGGATCATCCGAAAAACATCTTTCGGGCTCGCACCAATCGCCATTCGGATGCCGATCTCATGGGTCCGTTGCGTAACCGAGTAAGACATAACGCCGTAGATACCAACCACTGCCAGCACAAGCGCAATGCCTGCAAAGATACTCATCAGAGTCAAATTTAAGCGCTCCGGAGCAACTGATTCGGCGCGAATCTCATTCATCGTTCGGATGCCATAGATCGGCTGGTCCGAATCAATATTTTTGACTTGTTGACGTGCAACCGAGATCAAATCGTTTGGATCTCCAGCTGTCTTAACGACCACCGTCATTCCTTGCAAAGACATCTGGTAGTACGCGAAGTAACCTTGAACACGATTCGAATCTTGACTAAGACTCTCCATCTTCACGCGACCAACGACTCCAACTACTGTCATCCGCTGCGAATCTTGGTTGCGGCCAAGTCTGATCTGCTTTCCAATTGGATCTTCGTTGGGCCAATATCGTCGCGCGAACTCTTCATCGATTATGAGCACATTGGCTCCTCGTACCATCCTTTCGCCTTCGTTTAGTTTGCTCAAATCTTTTCCAGCGACGAAGGCCCGGTTGTCCTGATCGGTAAAGTATCGTCCACGCAATAATGGAATCTTCATTGCCTGAAAATACTCCGGAGTCACAGAACACGCCTCCATTAGCGGAGTTTTATCGAGCGGAGGCAGCGGCCTATCCGCGACCGTGAAAGATGTTTGCCAACCATTATTCCCCAAGGGCAAACCTGATGCGGCTGCAACAGTTTCTACACCCGGAATTGTGCGAATTTTCTGTACAAGTTGATTGAAAAAGTCGGCACGTTTGTCCTCGTTCGGATATTTCTTTTGGGGCAGAGTCATGTTGAAACTCGTGAGGTGATCAGTCGAGAAACCCGGATTCACGTGCTGCAAACGGTAGAAACTACGAATCATTAGACCGGCGCCAATTAGCAACACCATGGTAGTGGCCATTTCGACCACCACGAGCGAGCCACGAAGCCACTGACGTCGCGATGTGCCTCGGCCTGTTTCCTTCAGTGTTTCATGAACATCGACCTGACTTGCGTGCAAAGCTGGCACCAAACCAAAGAAAATTCCAGTGACAACGGCTACACCAAGCGTGAAGCCGAGTACGGGCAGATCAAGTCCGATTTCGCGAGATCGAGGAATAGCATTCGGACTCACGTACAAAATCAGTTTGATTCCCAATTGCGCAATACCTAATCCGACCAGTCCGCCTAACACCGAGAGCAGCAAACTCTCAGTCAACAGTTGGCGCAGCAAACGCCAACGACCAGCTCCCATCGCAGCGCGGATAGCCATCTCCTTTTGTCGGCTGGAGGCGCGAGCAAGTAATAAGTTCGCGATGTTGGCGCACGCGATCAGCAGAACAAACCCGACTGCGCCAAACAGCACCCATAAGGTCCAACGGATGTCACTTACGAATACCTCAAGCAAAGGACGTATGCGCACACGAGTTGAAGTGTTCGAGTTCGGATATTGTTTCTCGAGATTCACCGCAATCGTATCCATGTCGGCCTTTGCCTGTTCGAGCGTTGCTCCGGGTTTTAATCGCGCGATCGCATACAATCCAGGATGATTACCTCGTTGCTGCCAATTAGGATCGCCTGACAGTTGGCCCACTGGGACCCACATTTCAACACGACTGGGATACAAGAAGTCCCGTGGCATAATTCCAATTACACTGTAGGTCTTACCGTTAAACGTCAGGTTCTGATTGAGGATGTTTGTTTGACCGCCGAATCGTCGCTGCCAGAGTCCGTAACTAAGCACAACGACTGGAGTCCCACCGGGCTTGTCTTCATCATTTGTGAAGACCCGACCCCAGCCAGCATTTACACGCAGGGCAGCAAAGAGATCGGCTGAAACTTGAGCCGTCGGAATTCTTTCTGCGTCCCCGTAGCCAGTTAATGTGTAGCTATTGCGGTTGTAAACGCCGATCTTTTCAAAGACGTGGTTTTGGTTTCGCCAGTCAGTAAAGTTTGGGTATGAGATCGACATCTCATCCATGTTTGGATCTGTCTCATTGAGGAACAACAAGCGGTTGGCTTCAGAATAAGGCATCGGCCGCAGCAAAACTGCATTTACAACACTAAAGATCGCCGTGTTTGCGCCAATGCCCAAGGCCAAAGCGAGAATGACGATTGAAGTGACGCCGGGATTCCTTAGCAGCATGCGTGCGCCGTAGCGAATGTCTTGGTGAAGCATAGGATCCTCTGGATTTCTGATTTCTGATT
>PSRF01000179.1 GCA_003175865.1 Blastocatellia bacterium | reverse complement strand
ACTAATGGAATAATCCATCCCCATGGTCGCAGACGGAAATTATCGAGCACCTGCGCGCGCACATAGAGCGTCGCCATCAAACTCAACACAGTCGCCAGCACGACTGCCCACCATCCGATCGAGGCAACACGTTGAGATCTGTTGTGAAGTTCGCCTTCGGTCTTGAGTGCAATGTAGTGAGCACCATGCACAGTCAAAGTAACCAGGGCTAACACGCCCGTTAGTACCGAGTACCAATCCAGGATTCCGGTGTTCTGTCCGACACGGAAGTTGGTCCATAGAGGTTCAAAGAAATACCCTTTTGCATCGAGTGGAACTCCGCGAATCACGTTTCCAATTGCAGCACCGAAGAAGATAGCCAGCATGAGACTGGCAACCGAAAAGATGAAATCGAAGAACGACCACCACAGCGGGTCGTTAACGTGCGCTCTCAGCTCCACACCGACGCCGCGCATCATCAGTAACCACAGAACAATCATTAACGGCAGATAGAAACCACTGAAGCTCGACGCATAAAGCATCGGAAAAGCAAAGAACAACGCGCCGCCGGCAGCCAACAACCAAACCTCGTTGCCATCCCAAACAGGGCCAATTGCTCTTAATACGATTCGACGCTCATCGTGATTTCGTGCCACCAACAAATTGATAATTCCGGCGCCCAGGTCGAATCCATCCAGCACCACATATGCTGTCAACATTAAAGCAACGAGGATGAACCACACTGTTTCCATATTATTGCTCCTCGCTCATGAATTAAGAGTGCCAACTGGGTATGGTTGCTCGCCGCTCAAGAAAGCTGGACCATGACTTACTTCGCGCCAGATCAGAATAATGAAAAGGATGCTTAGCACCGTGTACATGCCCATAAACCCGAGCAAAGTAAACAGTCCATTTCCTGCCGAGACGTTAGCCGAATAACCGGCGTGAGTTTTGAGCAAGCCGTAAACAAGCCATGGTTGACGTCCAACTTCAGCCGTAATCCAACCAGCTGTGTTTGCGATGTAGGGAAACGGGAAGCTCAACATGACAATCCACAACATCCATCTTGATGTGAAGAGCTTCTTGCGCCACAGCAGTACTGAGGCGGCTAACATGATCGCGATAAAGATTGTCCCCAACCCAACCATGATGTGATAGCTGTAATAAAGCAGCGGAATGTTATCGGGCCATTGGTCGCGCGGGAATTCTTTGAGCCCTTTTACTTGTGCTTCCCAGTGACGATAAGTGAGAAAGCTTAGTACCTTTGGAATGTGGATGGGGTTGTCGAGTCTCATTTTATCGGTATCGGGTTGGCCCACCAGCACAATTCCCGCACCTGATTCTGTTTCGAAAAGTCCCTCCATCGCAGCGAGAGTTACAGGTTGATTTTCTGTAATCATTTTGCCTTGTCGATCACCAGTAGGAAAAATCTGAAACAGTGAGGCGATAGTGGCGATCATCACGCCAAGACGAAGGAACAGCGCGCCGTACTCTTGTTGTTTTCCTGATAAGACGTAGTATGCGCCGGTTGCAGCCATAGCGAATGACCCGGTGATGACGGCGCCTGACATGTTGTGCAGGTATTGCCAGCGTGCCCACTCGTTGAAGAGTAATGACCAAAAGCTGTTCAGATGGGCCGTACCATCGGCAGCGATCTCATAAGCAACAGGATGTTGCATCCATGCGTCGGTAACAATAATGAAAAAACCGGAAACCCATGAACCAACAAAGACCATGAACGCCGACAGCCAATGGATCTTCTGACCAAAACGCTTTTCGCCAAACAAGAACACACCCAGGAACGACGACTCAAGAAAGAACGCGAACACTCCTTCCATTGCGAGTGCAGTGGCTATCACTCCTCCAGAGTATTGTGAGAATCGAGCCCAGTTGGTTCCGAACTGAAACTCCATCGGCACGCCAGTGATAACTCCAAACAAAAAATTAATGGCAAAGATCTTTCCCCAGAAGCGTGCGGCGTGATTGAACTTGTCGTCTCCCTTCCACAACGCCAGTGATTTGAAGATCGCGATTAACGGAGCAAGCCCCATTGTTAGCTGAGGAAACAAATAGTGATAGGTGATGGTGAAGGCGAAGTGGAGACGGTGAATGATAAGTGCGTTGTCCATTTAGGAGAGCTCCAAGAAAAGTTACCTGACTCTATCATTCAATTGAATAGAACGAGAATGGATCAAAGACCCTAGCCAGCTTTACATGTGAGGTTGCCAGGCATGATGACCTCTTCGACTGGAGCACCCCGAGCGGTTAGCGAACGATGCTAAGGTCAACTTTGATTTCGAGGCAAGCTCATTAAACGCCGCAATTGACTGTAGCATCCGGTCTCTACGCTCGCGGTTCTCTTTTGGAATCATCTCGGTAGAAACTGAGGATGTTTCCAGTCCCACACACGCTCGGGATGTTCGTCAATATTCGTCGGCATCAAATTCCAGGCTTGGGGTTTAAGAGAGTTTGAGCCCACCGCATTTATCAGCACGCTCGTGAACAGTAAGAGAAGACCAATGGTCCATTCTACGCTCCACCCTCGTATGTCCTCGTTTGAACTTCTGGTTAGTTTCGATTTCACCGCGATTATGCCCAGGAGCGCGAAAAATGGAACTAATCCTGCACTGTATCGTGGTCCAAAACAGTGACCACCCCACCAAGGTGTGAAGCCGGAAATCGTGATGATATGAATCGCGATTACAGTAATGCTAATGAAGAGAAGGCGCGGCAGAGTCGTCTCTCGCCAATAACGAATCAACAAATAAGCAACAAAAATCAATACGGGTACGAAGACCAGTAGACCGCGCGACGGGCTGATAAGGTTTCCCGCAAGTGCCACTCCGAACGTGCCGAAACTCAATCGATTTGCGGAGTAATAGTTTGGTAAGGAATGTCCATAGTGGTACTCGGAAAATCCAACAAAAAGAGCCAACCACGCCAGACCCGTAAAAAGATATTTCAAGCGTTCCTGGCGATGGTACATGAAGACGTAGACCGTGATTGCAAGAATGGGAATAGAGAACGTTGGACGAGCGAAGTACATCCACGCGCAGACTGTCGCGAGAAGAACTGGTCTCAACTGAAAGCGTTTGCATTCAACCGCGACGAGCATCCAAATAGTGATACCAAGAAGAAAGATTCCCCAGGTGTCAGACCATAGGGCGCGGGATGAAGTACTCCAGATCTGTGTGCCAAATGCGCTGGCGTAAGCGATGACGACACTCCACCAGAACGGCAACAACAACCGAGCAGTCAAAAAAATTACTGCTGAGAGTGCGGCCATCAACAACGCAGCGAGGCTCGCTTCTATCCTGACTTCATTGTGTCGATTGTACGTGCCATCTGGATTTGCGGCAGAGATTCCAAACAAATTCATTACCGCGACATAAGGCAGGGAAAGTACTGAAGTGCCCGCAGGAAAGTAGTAGTAGAGGTGGTCGCCGACAATTTGTATTTGATATATCGGCCCATTCGAGAGATATCCAGCTTGCTGCTGAGGTGACAGGCGAGGAATTTCATAGGCGTCGAGAGTGAAACTGCCATGATGCAGCAAGCTTTCACTCAGAAGCATCGAATAACTCGAATCTGCAACTTGGTGGACACGAGAGATGAGGAAGATCGTCGCGGTCGTAAGAAAAATCATTATCGCAGCGAGAGCAGTGCGATCGAATTTTCCAAACCTCATGATGTCTATGTGCGGATCTCTATCGAAGGTTTCGATCTAAGCCGTATTACTCGATTGAGCCTGGCTCTCATGCCAGTTGCTCAGCAATGCACATTCCCGGTCTTCTTTAATACCAGCTTTTAAATCATTATCCGACGGCTCACTCCTGTACCAGGCTAACGTGTCGTGGACCGTAGTGGTCAATGAACGAAAGGTGAGTCCTGTAGTAAGAGCTTTACTACAGTTGATGAACATAAAGCCATTTAAATGTGGCGCACCTTGCCTTGGTAACCATAGTGGCATCTCGGTCCAGGCCATCACTGGTTGTTGCAGAAGAAAGTCTTCACTGACCCAGGTAAAGAATGCGTCACTGTTGCTCACCTCTTTACATTCCTGAAACAGATCTCCCATCGTCAGACTTCCCGCTGGACTCGTTGCGTTATACGTACCGGTCCTTTTCTGTTCGACCATTCGCAAGATCCACTCGGCGAGATCGCGCACATCAATGAACTGCAAATAGGTGGCCGGCGAATCCGGAGCTAACACTTCGCCACCTCGAGCGACACGCACTACCCAATACGTGAACCTATCAGTCGGATCATTTGGACCGACAATCAATCCTGGGCGAATTGTTAACACTCGGTTGGCCATGACGGTTTCTACTGTCTGTTCGCACAGTGCTTTTAATCCGCCATACAGTTTGCCGTAATTCACTGACGATGGACCCGATGCGTCAATTGCATTTGCTTCTTCAAGCTGTTCATCCGTCAGCGTAGCAAGCGGAGCACTTTCGTCTACTCCCGGTGCACTAACGTTTACATAAACAGACTGACTGGAAATGAAGGTGTAGACGTCGACTGAATCTGACAATACTTCTGCCGAAGTATTCACACTGCGAGGCAGGTACCCACAAGTATCTATCACTGCATCCCAACGGCGACCTTTGAGTTCGTGGAGATCGTAATTGCGGTCGCCTTTAATCGTTTCGATTTGTGTTGAACCAATTGTTGGATGGTTGCCGCGATTAAAGAGTGTGACCTCAGCCCCGCGCGCAATCGCGGCCGCGGCAAGATGACGACCCAGGAATATTGTTCCACCGATGATGAGTAGTTTCACTGTTTGCGATACTGGGAGCGCAGGCGTCCTCGCCTGCTTGCTTTCGATTAACTCGTTTTGAATTTTCAGCGAAGTAAGCAGGCGAGGACGCCTGCGCTCCCAGCATTTACGGCTCGAAAATCAGTTGTGTTTCTGTAACTGACGTTGATATTCCTGTTCGTCAAAATGTCCGAGCGAGCGTGCAATCAAACCGTCAGCGTCCATTGTCCATTCTTCGTATCCACTTATGCGAACGCGATTGCCGCTACCGTTTGGACCTATGTTCGTGCCAATTAAGGTCCACCTGTAGATGTATCCGCCCTGAAGACGTTCAAGTCCGTCCATCTGGACAACCATATCCGGGAACGCAGTCATAAAATCTTGAGCCACCGCTGTGAGCGCCTCTCGTCCGACTGAAGATGGTCCATCGTTGATCTTGAGTGAGCCGACCTCAGAAAAGAAGGACGCAACGCTGGCTGCATTTTGACTGCACCAGGCAGCAGTGTAGCGTCTTGCGAATTCTTTCATTGCTGCGAGATCCATGCGAGACTTGTCCCAGTCCGTTCAAAATGGGTGAGAGATCTTGATTTTAGGAAGTGCGACTGTAAGTCGTTCGGCTAATATTTTCAATCGATCTGCAAGGAAAGAACCCGATCGTTTTACGAGGCAAACGCAAATATCCATGAGCCGCTACGTAATCACTGGGGGACGCGAAGGGAAGGAGCGGCTGAACCTTCTCGCGCGGGTGATGCACCCCACTACCTCTCAACTATTCAAGACTGTTGGCCTCTACGAGACAATGAAGTGCCTTGACGTTGGTTGTGGCGGCGGCCATGTCACTCGCTTGATGGCAAGTTTGGTCGGGCCAAAGGGTAAGGCTGTCGGGATCGATTTTTGATTCAAAGATTCTCGCATTGGCTCAGCAAGACGCAGAGGACAACGGATTAGAAAACGTTGAGTTTCGCTGCGCTGATGCAGCCACGTGTCAGGACGACGGCGGATATGATCTCGTTTATGCACGGTTTGTTCTTACTCATCTGGCTGAACCTGACAAATGTCTTGAGTCGATGTTGCTCGCATGCAAGCCGAACGGATTGATTGTGG
>PSRF01000373.1 GCA_003175865.1 Blastocatellia bacterium | reverse complement strand
AACATCGCCTACTGCGATGTCCGTTGCCTTTGTCAATGACTGTTCGCCTGGAGCGAGGTGCTTATAAACGGTCTTGTCATTGATCAGCACCATGACCATTGATCCGGCGTCGGTTTTGATTGTAATTAGCTTTGACGAAAGGTCGATCGACTTAACTTCACCGATTGCTCCCTTCGCTGTAATTGCTGGATCGGCCTGAGCCTGTGCAATCGCCAAGGCTGTCGTTGTATTTTGGAAACCCGTAAACGCGATCGCGACTGCGAGCAAAATCGCCCTCATTACTATTCCTTTCCGTCTTAATAACTGACACCGCTAGGAGCGGTTTTATGACATCAATTGGACCGAAGATGAAGCAGCGAAAGACCCTGGCGAGTCCAAGGATTGGTACGTAAGTTCAACGCCTAATGTTCTTGTTTATTGCTGCCTCACTCGATGCGAACTACAGGAATCCTTTGTGATAACGCTCGAAATGTCCGAAAGTTACCGAAAGAATTTCCTCCGAGCACGTGCTCGACATGCATTTGATGCAAGTTGTTGGGATTTTAGCAGTTTAGAAGGCCGGACGCCGTTCGGCCTGGGACCGTTCCCAGCCGACCCGGTATCGTGCAGTTAGCGCAAGACCCAGACTAACTACCCAGATAAACGAGACGACAAATGGCCAAATGTAAGGAAGCGAGGTGAGCAAAACCCAAAAACCACTGCCCAGAAGCAATGCGACGGCTTCAGAGTTCTTACCTACTGGTATGTACTTGCGTTGGAGCCAACGACCCGTTGCAGCGTAAAGAATCACGCGGCCAAACAATCCGGCGACAAGGAACAACATTAACGCTAGCATTCCAATTAACGCACTTAACACTTCAGGAAGAATCCATAAGCTAACAAACGAACTCACTCCCATCACGAGTGCGCCAATTACTCCGATTAGCGCAACGCGCAGACTCGTGAGTTGCAAGCGCGCGACGCCTCGGCTGATTGAACCAGGTAGCGCTGCGGTGAAAGCAAGCGACACAACGAACCAAAAGAGAATCGCGAGAATACGAATGCCTATGTATCGCAGTGATAATTGTGGTCGCAAGAGACCAGTCGGGTTACGCATGATGTCGCGAATCTCCTGCTGATATCCCGCGTACATCATTGTCATGCTTGATGGGTTGCGATTAGGCGTTTTCTCGCCGTGGCGATAAGTGCCACCGAGTACGATTACATCACCACCGATGCGCGCAGTGTCGGTTTGAATCACAGACCCGCCAATTGCTGCAACATCCCCTTCGACAGTGCCTTCGACGATTACGTCACCGCCAAACGAAATTGCACCTTGTTTGACTGTGCCAGTGATTCTGACCGATTTGTTAATTCCGAACACAGTGCTGTCGCTGTTGCCGCCGACGACCACCATGTCGCTGCTGGCGTTGGTATTGGTCGGATCCTGAGCACTTGCTGTAACTGCGAGAAACAGAAGACTCGACAACATAAACAAGACTCTGATCGAGTTTAATTGCCTGAGCGTACAGTAAAAGGGAAAGGAGAACTGTGGGCCTGCGAACTGTAAGTTGGAAGTGACCATGCCACGCGGGCGTCCTTAATCGGTTGCACCCATTCGCCGATATTTAGAGAGCAAACGCGACAACAGGAAAATGGCACCGGCCAGTACGATGAGCGACAAAACAACCCTGCGCGGTTCAACGACAAACTTTCTACTCATTACGCGACCAATCACGACAATGCTGGCAAGAGCGTCGTAAGAGGCCGACCAAACAAAACCGATAACTGCCCACACTTTGGCAATGCCTCGTTGAACCACCACGAGCACAAATTCACTCGCTGAGCTACCCAATAATCCAAAAGCTGTTGACGCAAGCACGACAATAAAAATGAACGCCTTACGATGTTCCGCGCTAGACCGGACACCGCTCATGTCGCTGCTGGCACGAGCCGCTACCACACGAGAAAAATTCGACGGCACAGTCAAATTGTCTCTTTTTGACAGGGCAGCGTCCAATTCACTGATGAATAACTGGTGTGCTCGCAGTTCTTTTCGACACTCAGCACACACTGCCAAATGCGATTCAAGCAACTGTACCTCAGCGGTCTCCAGCTCGCCGTCGATGTAAGCCGCGATCTGATTCCGTTGGCAAAGCTGTTGTTGAACTGCAGCGCTCATGAAATGCCAGTGATTCCTTTGTCGACAAACTGTTGCCGCATCATTTCGCGCGCTCTGAAGAGACGGTTCTTGACCGTTCCGAGCGGTAATCCTGTGACCTCAACAATCTCTTCGTAAGTCAAATCCTGCGAATGCCGCAAGATGATTAATTCACGATAATTTGGCGGCAGTGTTTTCACGACGGCTTCGATCTCAATGCGTCGTTCGCGTTGTTCACTTTCCTGCTCGGGGCTGAGTCGATTGCTCTCGAGCGGTAACTCAAACGTGTCAGACTCGGATCCATTTATGATCGATTGTTCGCGGGTTGAGGTGCGGCGTAAGTGATCGACGGCTGAGTTGTGAGCAATCTTGTAGATCCAGGTGGAGAACTTGAATTCCGGCCGATACCGTCGCAGTGAGCTGTAAACCTTGATGAATATTTCCTGTGTCAGATCGAGGGCGGCGTCGTAGTCACCAACCATTCGATACACATATGCCGAGATCGGGCGCTGGTAACGACGAACCAATTCCTCAAAACTGCCCTCAATACCGTCGACTGCGGTAGCAACAAGGTTGCAGTCAGACGCGGCGCTGAGGTTATTCGAAACTCGTATGGCCAGTGGATTTGCCGCGATTTTCATGTTGCCAGGGTGTTACGTAGGCGGGGGAGGATTTGTTTCAAATCACAGGGGCGTCCCTCCTTGGCCGCCCCGCATCGATGATCGAAACTCAGCTCCCCTTGTATGCCGAGAATTGAGCGTCCACGGAGTACCACTCCTACAACGACAGCGTTGCCAATCCAGCGGGTGCAGCCAAAACGTCAAAGCTCAAATCGCGACTTGGCAGGTTTAGACCGAGATCTGCTGCGTGCAACGGTCGAAGATCACCACCTGTCGTTTCATTGACTATCTCGCTGGCGCGTTGGGGGCTCAAACCATCCCCCACGACCATCAATCTGGACAGACCGAGCGTGTTTTCCGGTTGGTCAGTGGTACGGCGATCCCGATAGAACATTAATAAGCGATAAAGTTCGTCTTCACACTCCGACACTGCGCAGCTCACGCTGCGCAATATCAATGGATACTTATCGCGGAAAATGATTGCAGTGAAGCCATCAAGCGAGGAACTCAGCAATAAAGAGTCTCCAGAGTTGCCGTTGCTTCGTACTAGCCACTGAGCCTCGCCGACATGTCGCGGGAGTATCAAACCAACACGCCAACCCATTTGACTAAACAGGTTCTCGTATTCTGCGAGGACTGTTTTGCGAACTCCGATCGAAAGATAACGCGCACGTCCCTGCGAGTCTTTTTGCAATTGGTCCTGGGTTATCGACAACTCGTCCAGCGGAACACCAAAGCCGCGCTCCATTTTCCAAGTCAGGATTTCCTGCAACTCCGAACCGGATTGGGCTGGCGTCTCGATAGTCAAGACCAGTGTTCGCGTAGTGGCTGCCGGCAGACTGACAGACCAACGTTTTTGTCGTATCAATCCGGCGGTCGCGACAAGTTCGTTCAGAACAGAAGCAAGTTGGGAAGGTCTCTCGATGTTCTGGTTGTCGAAGCCTGGACTGATCAGTGTTTCAGACAAACTAAACGTGGCTGCACGACGAATCGCGCAATCACCGCCTCGAACGCGCTCGAGATGCACAACTGAGGCGCTCCCCTTCTCCAATCCGATTGCAACGGGTGGATACCATGGAGAAACAAGTTTTGAGAAAAAGCCAGGCATTGTTGAGATTTTAGATTTTTGATTGGGCTTTAATGATTGGTCTGCCCTTGGCCTTGAATTTCAAAAGTCTAACCTGACGTAGTGAACAAAAGACTCAAACTAGCAGTGAAGACCAGAGGCCAACACCCATCAAAAGTCCCTCACCATTCACTATACGCGGTACCTTCAGACGACACTTCACTCGAATTGCTGTGTACATCGGTCACTCCCTGTGCACCTTCCGATGAATTTGGATCTTCACCAGTCGTGATTGCCCAATCCTTCTGACCAGTAAAAGGATCGACTGGTACTTCGCGCATGTATCCCTCAGTGACAATCTCATCAAGCGATTGAGGTAAACGTCCCTTGTCGGCCGCGAATTGATCAATCAGCTCTCGCATTTTGTGAAGGTCATCGCGCAACACGGCCTCACGAGTTTGCATTACTGTTTTCTGATATTGAGGGAGCGTGATAGCAGCCAGAATGATGATGATCGAGATAACAATCATCAACTCGAGTAATGTGAATGCCTTGTCAGCACCCGCCAACAGCATCCTCCTGCCAACTACCTTCTGCCTACTGCTTGCTGTCCTCTGCTTACCAGTCACTGTACGACTCCCCATTCAATGCTTTGTCTTTTGACTTCGATCGCACATCGAAAACGTTTTCACCACCCCAAGAGGTTGAATCGGCCGCATCGTAACAAGAACGGAAGTCCCACTCTGCCTTTCCTGTAATTGGGTCAATCGGTATCGCACGCAAATAGACTTTCTTCTTAGTCGATGCCTGACTAGTCAAAGTACTTGAGGTGTCGCCGGGCTTCGTGCCCGTGCTCTCGAGACCAGCACCTCCCAGCCTGCCTTGTCCGCGTGGTAACACATTGACGCCGTCCACAAGCGTTTGCAGATCAGGTGGATAATGATCCGGATTATCAACGCCAAAGATCGTGCAGTCACTAATCACAACCTTGCTGCGTGGATCAATGAACTGGCTTCCGCCCCCAGGATTTGCACCTCCCGTCCCACCGGGTTGCGAAAGTGGAGTACTGGTACAGACCATACCAATCGTATCCCGATGGAACTCCTCGATTGCCACTCTCATTTGTCGCAGAGCCTCGTGAAGCTGTTGTTCTTTCTGGCGACGAACCGCAACCTTCACAAGTGGCAGAACACCCAACGTTAGGATCGTTAAGACAGTGACCGTGATTACCAACTCAATCAGTGAGAAGCCGCCAGACTGCGAAAAAGTCCGTGACAGAAGAATGCGGCGACCAGTTGGAATATTGCTCATCACCGAGTCGCCGCTAGCTTGCGTAACCACGTTTCGCACGTTCTTCGTACTTCCTTAACGCTTTACCGTCGCCGCCCCTTGAACAATCTCGGGCGTGACATCGCGTGCATCAGCTCCAACCATGTGCATTGTCTGTTTATCGAATGTTAATGACGCATCACCTGGTCCAACTGCTTCCACGTCGACAAACACAATTGAACCTGAGCCCTTGATCGGCATCTTCGCATTCAAGCTGGAGACTGAAATAAAGCAAACGCCCGTGGGATCGACGGATTGAATAACTGATGGCGCCATGTCGGGTTGTACTCCGAACAGACTACCAGCCGAGATCGCGCTTATCTTCAAAACTTTCGGATCAAACCGGAGCGAAAACATCGCGAGACTTAGCGGCACATCCGAACTGAGCTGGATTGCGTAACGCCGTTTCTCACCAATCTTCATTACGTCATCCGTTGGCAGGAAACTAATTTGTGTTGAATGAGTCCCCAACTTTGTATTCAGAGATGTATCGGTTGAGTTGGGCAGACTGGTCAACACCGCATTCTGCGTTCCGGCATTACTTGCATTGACTGTTGCCACTTGGGCAGCCGCACGATCGCTCACCAGCGATTTCGGCGCCGGTACGAATGATGGTAACTCTTCCGGAGCAGTAGCTGGCTTGTTATCTGCTACCGTTCTTTGTTGAGGTGCGGTAGTTGTGTTCGCTGTGGGTGTTTGCACGGCTGGTGTCTTCGGAGACATTGCCGTTGGAGTGTTTGAAGCCATCTGCGATCCAGCAGGCAATGGAGCATCCGGCAACTGAATCGAGACGTTGCGTGGAACGCTTCGTGCGGCGGCAATCTGATCGTCGCGATCTGCCTCACGGACCAATGCTTCAAGCGAACCGGTGGTCGGAGATTGCAACGTACCACTCGGTCGCATCTCTTCGTCTCGAGGCGTAACGGCTGGTGCGCGGAGAACACGTGGAGTGACTGAGATTACGATATCAATTTGTCGATTGTCGTGAGTCGGCGCCGTAAACAGCCGACCCAGTATTGGCAAACCACCCAACACCGGTAGACCTTGACGACCGGTAGTCTGCGCTTCCGTTGAGACACTTGCCAGCAACATTGTTCGATTGTTTTGTACGCGAGCCGTGCCTGAGATAGTTCGTTCAGTGAAGGTAGGCGTCAATGTCGCAGCTCCAAGCACGTCTTTCGATTCAATATTCATCTTCACCTGGACATCCAGGTTTGGAAACACTTGAGGCGTAAACTTCAACGTCAAACCAGTCGGTTCGTAATTGATAACAGGAAAGCCACCACTCGGGAATGTACTGCCGTTAGTTGGCTGACCCGTTTGAATGCCGAAAGGATACGCCTGAGCAGTTTGAACTGGGACCCTCTGACCAATGCGAGCCTGCGACTCCTCACCGTTGAATGCGTGGACCTGTGTCGACGCGATGAGTTTTGTGTTATTGCGGTTCTGGAAAGCGTATAAGGTTGACGGTGGAATTACTAAAGCGGCTGCCAGTGCTGTTGGGACGCCTCCCACAAGCGCTCCTAAATTGACTCCTCGTCCGTAGCTACTGTTGACGATGCCATTATCGGTCAGCAGCGAGAAGCCGGGTGAACCACCAATACTAAACACTCCGTTTGATCCAGGTATGCCGACCTGATTACCGAACTGCACCAAATCGCTCTTCGAGATCTCATAAATGTTAACGTCCATCACCACTTCAGCGCGATCTTTATCGACGCTCTGAAGGAGATCGCCGATCAGCCGAACGTTTTCAGCGGTGTCACGAACAGTCAAGCTGTTGGTTGCATCATCAGGTACCACGATCGTTTGTGGTCGACCAACCGACGGCGGAATTGCCTGCTGAACGAGTGTGCGCGCATCGCTCGGTTTCATGTTCGAAAGATAAAACGTTCGCAGAACGAGTTGCTGGTACTGAGGTCGACGACTTTGATCAGCAACTAGAATGGTGCGCTTGCTGAGCTTTTGGAAAAACAATCCTTCCTGGAGAAATACATAGTCGAGAGCTTGTGCGGTTGTGACGTCTCGCAGGTTGATATCGATTGGCCGGGACTGTGCGAAGGTTGTGCGATCGAAAATGACGTTGAGATTTAACTGCTCCGCCAGACTACGGATGAAAGCTTTCAGATCTCCGTTGTAGGTGATAACTCGCAACTGCGAAGATGACGGCGCGTACTCCTGCTGCTGTGCGTTGGTTGGAATAACAGTTCCGTCCGAAGGTTCACCATTATTCCGTTGCTGTCCGTTGCCCCCCGCAGGTTTACCGTCCTTAACATTCTGAAGGCGCAACATTCGCTCCATCTCGGAAACGGCAAGTTCGTTAACCGGGTCGTAGCCGTACGCCTGACGGAAAGCATTAAACGCACCCACAAAATCGTTCTGCTCGGCAAGCGACCGTCCCTGCTGCATGTATGTCTGCGATGCGTTGAAGCTAGCGCGCCGGAAATGAAGCTGGTACTCCATGTTTGACGGGTCGGCAGCGACGGCCAATGTGTACTCCTGGGCAGCCTTATCCCACTGTTGCGCGTACTCGTAATCGAGGCCACGCCTGAAGTTTTTATCGCCTTTTTTCGCAAATCCTGTTAGCGGTAGCGCCAGCAGTGTGAAGCTAAGAAAAAGAGAGATAGCTATTCTACTTCGCATATTGTTTCTCATGGCTTTCCAGATTCGGGAGGTGGACAGTTTTCGCGACGTAATAATGCCGCTGAGACCTATAAGATGCAAGATCGCGGCACCCGAATTCTTACACGCGAAGAAAAATTTTCAGTTCCCTAAAACTCGCCATCTACTTAAGGCGTGACGACCGTAACC